>CALRTD020000079.1:0-11883 GCA_943371015.1 Synechococcus sp. UW140
GCAGACAAACTAAAAGGCGCTTCAAAAGGAAAGATTAAACTGAATGATGAAGATAGCGGCTATCAAGTTGAAGGTGAATTTGAAGGCGGAGAATCACAATCATTAGAGGATATGACGCATTTAGCAACATACTCTCCTGACACAGATGAAATAGAAAACTATCCCCCGCCGAGATCAAAACATTTCTATTCCACTTATCCTAATGATCCCGATAACAAAGGATATTATCAAGTTTATCACTGTTATAACTTACCAATTCGAGGTGGATGGGATAAAAATCTGATTGGCAGAGGTCAAATTGGTGCTCACGTAAAAAAAATTCAGGAAGTAATAAATATTATCTATCCGAATACACTAACTCCTGATGGAAACTACGGCCCGGGTACAGAAGCAGCAATTGAAAAACTACAAACTGATTATTTAGGAGAGGGAATAACTATGATTGACGGGATTGTAGGTCCTGAAACATTACGATTCCTCGATCAGTTTATGCTCTATTACGAAAATCAGAATAGCCCTGATGTAAATGAAATGCTTCGACGTGCGAAGGCACAATTTGAACTGGAAAGTAAAGTTCAAAAGAGCATTAATAGTCAACGCTTCGATATCATGAGTAGGAATATAAGTGAGAGAGATAAACTCATTCATGTACTTACAATAGGTCGCCTTGCAAATCAAGGATTCTATAAACAGAACAAGATTAATCGATATCAGATTTTTGATCCAGCTTCAAATGGATTTGGAGTATATGTCCATCCTGAATCAACAACGTTGATTCAGGGTTTGAGAACAACACTCAAACTCATTTTGACAACAACAATGGATCCATACACTGGACAAAACCCGGATTGGTCGAAGATTCAAAACCGCAGCTATCCTAATGAAGTGGAATTCAACGTTACAGCAAGCACCAATCTTCGAATACAAATACTTGATGCACTTCACCCATTATTCATTATTGAATTAAAAGTAACAGCAAGTAACAGACAGAGAATTGCTGAAGTCAAAAAGGCAATTCAAAAATATGTTTGGGGGACCTGTGATATCGAAGATGTAATGCGTGTTATTGACAACATAACTCGCATTTAAAAACAAGTTTATTTATTCAAAGGCCGTCTCAAAAATTTGAGACGGCCTTTTTAAATTAGAGTGATTTGTTCAAACACTTATTCACACAACCCATCAAACGCTTTCAAATAAACATCTCGTTGTGAAAGCACTGAATATCGCTGAACCACAGTAGCCCGAGCCTGATCGCCGATTTGCTTCCGTAACTCAGGCGATTCAATCAGTTGCGAGATAATTTCAACCCACTCTTCGGTTTTGGCAGCGAGGTAGCCGTTTTCACCGTGCCTGATAATTTCTGTATTCACCCCTACCGGCGACATCACTGCCGGAATACCCGCGGCCATATACTGTAAGCCTTTCAGGCCGCACTTGCCTTTGGTCCACTCATCATCAGGCAGAGGCATAATGCCGATATCCATGCTGCGCAGCAGTTCGGGCTCTCCGGCTGATGTCCACGGTGTGCCTGTGATGCCAAGCTCTTCATTGCGGTATGAAGGATCTCCAACTACTTTAAATCCGATGCGGTTTCCGTAGCGCTGTTGAAGCATACGCAATGCCGGAATAGCAAATTCAAAGTGCTTTATGGTGGTAATACTGCCCATCCAGCCAATAATTACAGGCGCGCTGTTAGTTATTGCGGCTTTCGGCTGGCAGGCATCCGTATCAATTGTAGAGGGAATAATGATGATGTTACTATTGAATTGTCGCGCATAATCGGCCAAATATGCATTTCCGGCAAATACGAGATGACTGAGCGCAATAAGATCACTTGTTTTTTCGGGGCGTTTGAGCCAGCCAAAACTTTTATTGGCTTCCGAAATATCAAGATGCCAGATTGCATCATCAAAATCGTACACCACTTTAGCTCCTGATCGGAAAAATTGCTTTTCAAACCAGGTAAAACGCAGCATTAATGCTTCGCGGCAAACAAAAATAATATCTGCATTTCGGGCTTTGCGCAGGTCATGCCAGCGCACGACAATAGACTTTAACTGAACTTTTATTTTCTTCCAGAGATATCCGGGGCGATAAAAAAACTTGTCGTCTTCTTCATCAATAAACCACGACAACTCACAGGAATAGCCATTTTGCTCCAGCCAACTGAAATATTGTTCGAAACGAAAGCGCTGATTAGGAGCGCGATCGGGACGATGACTGGCTATGAACAGAATTCGTTTTCTGGCCATGGGGCAATTACTTCAGACCGAAATTTTACGCGGCTGATGGTATAAATACAGTTGATTCGGATCCGGCCAAAGATAACCAAAAGCCAGAAACAGAAATAGGATACTGATTGTCAGAAAATTGCCTGTCAATTGAACTACACTATGGCTTATGTTTTAGTTTTTTAACAGCAATACAAAATATTTCCGGGGCTTTCTGCGACATAAGAATTAACTTTGAATTAAATTCAACTTCCTATATTTACATCACTAATGTTTCTTCAAGCCACATCACGTTTGTTTATTTTCCTGACACTCCTCTTTTTTGTAGGTGTGCAAACAGGAATACTGCGGTATGCGGCTGAAATGAGCGGATGTGATACTGATGTTATTTGTATATTCTCTTTAGATACAGAAGAATCTGAAAAATCAGAAAAAGACGGCAAAGAAACCAAGGAAGCTGTTGATGATATGATGCCCGGCATCACGCAATTACTGACAATTACATCAATTCCGTCGAATAAATACACCGGCTATTTATTTCACAAACAAATCATCAGTTTTACAGGCGATCCGACATCACCACCGCCTGAGTGCTGATTATAATTTTCCCTCAGTTATTCTGAACTGAGGGCTGTGCTGCTGCACATCATTCCCAAACCACTCATTTTCTTATGAAATCATCAGCATTGCCGCTCAGCGGCAAACTGCGGGCCGATATACCTGCGGGCATTGTTGTATTCTTTGTGGCATTGCCGTTGTGCCTGGGCGTAGCACTCGCTTCAGGAGCACCGCCGTTTGCCGGAATTATTACAGGTGTTATTGGTGGAATCATAACCGGTTTCATCAGCGGATCGCAGTTAGGTGTGAGCGGGCCTGCAGCCGGGCTTACAACAATTGTAGCAACTGCTGTAGCTGCATCAGGTAGCTGGGCTCAATTTGTTCCGTCTGTAATTCTTGCAGGCGTTATTCAACTTGTGTTCGGATTTATCCGTGCCGGAATTATCGCCTACTATTTTCCGTCATCCGTAATTAAAGGCATGCTGGCTGCAATTGGTATAACTATTATACTGAAACAGCTTCCTCATGCACTTGGTGTTGATAAAGACTGGATTGGAGATCTGGCATTCTGGCAAGCCGACGGCAACAATACGTTTGGTGAAATCTGGGGTTCTTTGGTTGAAGTAAATGATGGCGCATTAGTAATCTGCATCGTTGGAATCCTGCTGATGCTGCTTTGGGATACAAAATTCATCAAGCGCATTAAGCCGCTTACACTTATTCCGGGTGCAATGCTGGCGGTACTTGCCGGTGTTTTGCTTGTAGGAATACTTCCCCAATTTGGCAATCACTTTTTAATCAGCAACGATGCCCGAAATAACGTATTCCACTTTGTAAATCTGCCCACACCTAAAAATGTGGATGAATTTGCAGGGCTTTTCGGATTACCTGACTTTGCAGCTTTTGCAAGTGCCGGTGTTTGGAAAACAGCATTTATTATTGCGCTTGTAGCCAGTATCGAAACACTGCTCTGCCTCGAAGCAACGGATAAACTGGATCCTGAAAAAAGGGTGTCGCCGGCCAACCTCGAACTCAAAGCACAAGGTATCGGCAATATCATAGCCGGATTTCTGGGCGGACTTCCGATGACGCAGGTAATAGTTCGCAGCTCGGCCAACATTCAGGCTGGCGGAAAAACCAAGTTAGCTACAATAACCCACGGACTCGTAATGCTTGGCTGCGCAGTACTTATACCATCACTGCTGAACAAAATACCCAATGCAGCACTTGCAGCAGTACTTATCCTTGTTGGCTATAAACTTGCCAAACCGTCGCTGCTCAAAGGCATGTATAAAGCCGGCTGGGATCAGTTCATTCCTTTTATCGTTACCATTATCGCAATTCTGTTTACAGACTTGCTGAAAGGTATTGGTATCGGGCTTGTGGTGAGCATGTATTATATCCTTCGCGCAAATTTCAGAACACCTTACTTTATGAGTAAGGAAAATACGGAAGAGAAGCCGAAAGTAACCATACGGCTTTCTGATAATGTTTCTTTTCTGAATAAAGCCAGCATACAGGAAACACTTGAAGAAATTGCCGACAATACAACACTCATTCTCGATGCAAGCAGTTGCACTTACATTGATTATGATGTAAAAGAAATAATTGAAGAATTCAGCAGCAAGGCTGCCAGTAAGGGAATTGATTTCACGTTTATTCTGCCTGAAACAGTCCCTTATAAAGCCCCGGTATCAACCGGAGGGCATTAAACATTAACTATATGATCAGAAAAATGAGAACACATAGCAAAGAAGAACTCGAAAAACTGACGCCTGCAGATGCTCTTAAAATTCTTAAAGAGGGCAACTGCCGTTTTGTTGCAAATCTTGGCCGCGATCATGATCATTTACAAATGGTGAATGTAACCCGCGAAGGACAATTTCCGTTTGCAATCGTGTTGAGTTGTATCGACTCACGTACATCTGCCGAATTTATTTTTGATCAAGGACTTGGCGATATATTCAGTGTTCGGATTGCCGGAAATATTCTGAATGATGATATTCTTGGCAGTATGGAATTTGCCTGCTCTGTAATGAACTCAAAACTAATTGTTGTTTTAGGGCACACCAACTGCGGCGCAATAAAAGGAGCTTGCGGCGATTATCAGCTTGGACATCTTACAGGCCTGTTAGGCAAAGCCCGCAGGGCCGTTCATCAGGCTAAAGCATCAGGACTTGTACCTGAAAGTGATTTGAAATTTGCTGATCACGTTTCGGAACTCAACGTCAGAAATGTGACGGATGAAATTCTGATGCGCAGTCCAATTCTCGAGCAGCTTTACAATGAAGGCAAAATTGGAATTGCCGGCGGCATGTATAGTGTTGATAGTGGTGACGTAAATTTTATTGATGAGCGAATTGTAGAAACTAATGTAAAAAGAACAAGCGCAAATAAACTAAGCGCGTAGTTTGCCCCCTCATTAAAGAGCCGCACCGAGCAATCAGTGCGGCTCTTTGTCATACATTTTAAGTCCTGCAGCAAGCCGGTTGATTGCTTTTGCCATCCGGTTCACTTTGGTTTCTTCTTTCTTTGCATCATAAATCCAGTTCACATAAAACTTCTTTTCACTTTGCGAAAGCTTTGTGTAAAACTGAAAAGCTGCTGGCTCATCTTGCAGACAAAGCAGAAATTCTTCGGGAGTTTCAAACTCGCTTCGGTCAACATACAACTCAATACTTGCCTGATCACCTGCTTTTTTCCTAATCAGCTTTCTGATTTCTGCTTTAACCGGCAACATATATAACCCATTACCCATAGGCATCAGGCTTAATCGCTTTACTTCATAATTATCTATAAACCCTACAATTCTCAAATAGCCAAACGGTGTTTTCGGTTTATCGAGATGCGGAATCCGAATAAATGTCCAACCTCCTTTTCCGTCAAATTTCTCGAGAAGAAATGTTCCTTTAACAATAGGTTTTTCTTTTTTCATTGTCCGAAAAATAATAAAACAAGTTTAACACACGTTTAAAACACCTCTAATTTGTCGCATACGGCATTCAGGCAAAACGAAAAATAATTTACATTTGTCGAATGATTATCTAGCCAGACATCCGATCATAATTTCGATTATCAATTTCGAAATTCAATCATCACCAGTATCTGTGCACTGGTCAGCGATTGACAATTAAGCCTTTATACTTACACATCATGCATCAGTTGCTCTGTGCACACTGATGTACATTTCCTGTTTATTTGATTATGGAACAATCTAAATTCAAAAAGTTCATTTCACTCGTTCGCTTATCAATTGTTGGAGGCGAACAGGATTTTACAGAAGGCAGTATTCGCCGCGCCGTTTTTCTCCTTGCCGTTCCTATGATTCTGGAATTGGGTTTCGAGAGTGTGTTCGCGGTAGTTGATATGTTTTTCGTCGGAAAACTGGGAGAAAATGCAATTGCAACGGTTGGACTAACCGAGGCAGTAGTTACGCTTGTTTATTCACTGGCCATTGGCTTAAGTACAGCAGCAACAGCAATTGTAGCGCGACGGATTGGCGAGAAAAATCCGGAAGCAGCAGCTCATGCAGGTTTGCAGTCGATACTTATCTCGCTTGTATTTTCTGTAGTAATAAGTATTGCAGGTGTCATTTTTGCTGAAGATATCTTGCGACTCATGGGGGCTTCAGAAGAAGTGATCAGAGATGGCAGCAGTTTCACTCAGATTATGATGGCCGGGAATACAGCGGTGATTTTCCTTTTTCTGATTAACGGAGTTTTCCGAGGTGCCGGCAATGCAGCAATGGCGATGAAAAGCTTATGGCTGGCCAGTGTGCTGAACATCATTCTTTGCCCGATATTCATTCACTTCATGGGCTTAAAAGGCGCAGCGGTAGCAACTGTTATCGGGCGCAGCACCGGTGTATTCTATCAGCTTTGGCAACTGTTCAAGGGCAAGGGATTGCTGAAAATGAATTTCAAGAATATTAATCTCGACTGGGAAATTATCCGGAGCATTCTTAAAATTGCCTGGCCGGCTACATTTCAGTTTATCATCGCCAGCGGAAGCTGGATAGTACTTGCACGTCTTGTTGCCGAAACAGGCGGTACCACGGCTTCAGCAGGCTACCAGATTGCAATACGCAATGTAGTGTTCTTCATTCTTCCTGCATGGGGATTAAGCAATGCAGCAGCAACACTGGTAGGCCAAAACCTCGGAGCCGGCAAACCTGAACGTGCACAACAAAGTGTATTTCTCACGGCAAAGTACAATGCTATTTTCATGAGCGTTGTAATGTTGCTGTTCATTTTCTTTGCAGAGTTTATCATCGGTATATTCACCAACGATCAGGCAGTAGCTGCGTACGGAGCAAATGCGCTGCGCATTATCGGTACCGGTTATATTTTTTACGGAATCGGTATGGTAATGACACAGGCATTAAATGGAGCCGGCGATACCCGTTCACCAACGGTCATCAATTTTGTATGCTTTTGGCTGTTTCAGATACCGCTGGCACTGATACTTGTAAAGCTATTTGATACTGGTGTGACCGGAATATTTATTGCAATTCCGGTTGCAGAAACAGCAATTGCTTTACTCGCCTTCTGGTGGTTCAAGCGCGGAAAGTGGAGAACACTGAGTGTGTAACTCAGTTTACCAATGAGTAAAACCATTCGGCAAGCGCATGATAAATGCGAATACCGATAATTACATTGAACGGAAATGTAATGCCGAGTGCAGAAGTTAAATACAGCGTAGGCTTGGCCTGTGGGACTGCGATTTTCATAGCGGCCGGTGCAGCAATGTAAGATGCACTGGCCGCCATCGTTGCCAGCACAACTGCTCCGCCCATGGAAAGACCGGTAAGCCATGCAACCAGAATGCCGAGAAATGCCGAAATAACAGGCATTGTAACTCCAAAGCCAAGTAAAAAAGGACCTACTTTTTTAAGCAGTCGCGTTTTCTCGGCAGCTACAATGCCCATTTCAAGCATGAAAATGGCCAGAAAACCTTTGAAAAGATCAAAGAAGAAGAAATTGAGTGTTTTATTATCTGTAAATGCAGTTACCCATCCAATAAACAAACCGCCAAGCAGAAGAAGAATTGTTTTACCAAACAATACCTCATTCACCAACTTCCCGATTTTAATGGGCTCCTGCCCTTTTCTCATACGTGCCATTGCCACGCCGGTTGCAATAGACGGAATTTCAAGAAGAACAAGAAGAACCGTACAATACTCTTCGTAACCTAGCTTTTGTTCGCTCAGGTAGTTAAGAACTACTGCAAAAGTAACCGCACTCACCGAACCATAATGCGTTGCAATGGCAATTGAATTATTTCTGTCGAAGCGACCTACCTTATGAAGAATAAGATAGGCGAGAAATGTAATCATAACGCCCAGAAATATTGTCCCTATTGCAGGAAGCCAGAGATCTGATGAAGCGTTTGTATATAGTTCAATTCCGCCTTTGATACCAATCGAAAGCAGAAGATAAATACTGAGTGTATTGTGAAAAGATTGTGGAATACGGAGATCCGACTTAATAAGCCCGGCAAATACCCCAAGCATGAAGAATAAAACAACAGGATCTAAGAGCTGTACCATTCTTAATAATTTCGGCGAAAGTAGAACAAATTGAACGTCGTGAAATTCGGCATTGGTTGTCTTTAATTGGTTTTTAATAGCCCCCCCTCATTTCTTCTCAGGAGTTCGTATTCAACAGTATTGATGATTGATGTGAGAATAATCTGATTCACTTTTGGCGAAAACCTTCTTTGAAATGAGCGCTCCCAAAGTATTTATCAGCTATTCCAGAAGCGATTTACGATTTGCACGTGAACTGAAATGCCGGATTAACGAATCAGCTGGCGATGCATGGCTTGATTTAGACGAAATTAAGCCGGGCGAACATTGGCCGGACAAAACTTTATCTAAACTCGAGAATGCAGATTATGCATTGCTTGTGCTTTCTCAACAGTCGGTAAACAGTAATGGATTTGTTCGCGAAGAATTTCTGGCTGCTATAGAAGAAATGCAACGACGTAAGGGTGATTACATTTTGCTCTTCAAAACCGACGACTGCGAAATCCCTGAATCACTCCGAAAAATTCATTGCGTAGGAATGCGTAATAATGGTATCGATCAAATTATTCATGCAATGGGTTTGACTCCGGTAAAGCCCTCAAAATATAAAAGCAATTTAGGTGTATGGCTGGCAATACTGGCACTTCTGGCTTTAATGGCAACTGCATACTTATTACTTTCTCCGGTATAAATACCTGATTTGAAACGGTTATAGTTGTTGAAAGGATTGATTTATTTTTCTTTGATAAACACCAAACAAAGAAAAATCATGAAAAAACTGTTTCTCGGAATTATCCCTGCAATGTTCTTGCTAACTGCCTGTCCGCCAAAACCAGCAGAAACAGTTACAACTGCAGAGCCAACATTTACCTATACCATAACAACCGATCCGCAATACCTCAACTTACCGGCATTGCAATCATTTGCATTTGGTGAAACGGCTGATGCCTGGTTGTTTATCGGCGGCCGCACAAACGGCTTTCACGCTTTCCCGCCTGCCGACAGCACATTCCCGCGCAAAAAAGCCAACAAGTGGATTTATGCTTACACACTTGCCACCAACAAGCTCGACAGCATGAGTGTTGAAAATCTGCCGGCTCAGCTTGTCGATCAGTTTTCATTTACCAATTTACAGCACACACAGGTTGGCGATTATCTCTACCTCTGCGGCGGTTACGGTGCAACATTTTCATCGGCCAACGATACTACTTTCCGCACCGACAGTACGTTCTCACGCGTAAGTGTTTCACAAATGATAGCTGCTGTACAAACCGGAAATGAAGCGCTGCTGCAAGCCTCTGTAGTTTTTGATCCAACACCAAATGTATTTGTATGCGCAACCGGAGGCGAGCTGTTTAAATTCAACGATCGTTTTTACCTTGTTGTTGGCCACCGTTACCAAGGTGCTTACGGTGCCTCTAATTCAATACAGAAATATCTCGATGGTGTACATTCGTTCACCATTAATGAAACAGCTACAAGCGTTTCGCTGGTGCCGGGTAGTTTTAAAGTCATTTCCGATACAATTGGCGGAGTGCTCTCTGATACCAACACCCAGTTCCGCCGCCGCGATTTGGTTGTTTCGGCAGGCATTCAGTCGAACGGTAAAAACGGAATTTCGATCTACGGCGGTGTATTTACTTCGGCAAATGGAACTCCGTTTACACACCCTATTTATCTGAGCATCGACGGCTCAACAGCAACTTACGCAGTTGATCCGTTCAACCAGCGCAGCAATAACTACTCGGCAGCCAATGTTGCACTTTACAGCAAATCGGCCAATAAAATGTACACCACAATTTTTGGCGGCATTGTAGAAAATGAAGCCGATTCCAGCAATGCAAGCTTCACCCGAAAAGTACTTACACTTAAACATGATCTCGCCACAAATACAACCAGCGACAAAGTTGAACCTGTTGAGCTAACTACAGCTAACAATTTCTACTATGGTGCCGAAAGTATGTTTATCATGAGCAGAAATGTTCCTATGTTCGACAAAGGCATTATTGATCTCGACTCACTGCCGGCCAATCAGCCCGTTGTAATTGGCCGCATCTATGGTGGAATTGTAGCTACAGTACCTAATAACAACACATATCAGACATCACACAGTCCGGCCAGTAGTCATGCTTCGCGTCAGGTGTTTCTGGTTTCAATAACCAAAAATGTTCCTGTTGCAGAAAGTAAATAAATGTGAACCCGAGCGGTTAGCCGTATTTGCAAACTGATTTTATTGCAATCGCTTTTCATCAGGTTTTCACTTCACGTTTACACACGCATATTAAACAACCTTTCGGGAAACAAACTCCTGAAAGGTTGTTTGCTTTAACGCAATAAAGCCTTCCTAAAAACAGCTAAAGCTCAAAGCATAAAAAGGATTTCGAACCGTAGTATTGAATAAGGCTGTTCCGTTAATACTCACAAACGACTGGAGGTTCAGAAAAAAACAAGACTGAATCGCATTTCTGCAATCCAGTCCGGTGACGTGATCCCGACAAGAATCGAACTTGTATCAAAAGTTTAGGAAACTTCTATTCTATCCGTTGAACTACGGGACCAATGATATTGTGATTACAAAAATACACATACAATCGGGTTCTCAGAATATAGCCTTAATTCTTGTTTGCTTCGTAATATGCTTTTGCAGCAGCAATGTACGCGGCCTTCTGCTCAGCACTATTGAAACCTGCTTCAAACGAATTAATCACCAACTGCAGCACATCTTCTTTTGTGAGATGGAGCGCCCGGGCAGTTTCAAGATAATTCTCATTCATATACCCGCCGAAGTAAGCAGGATCATCAGAATGAATGGTGGCTTTGATGCCAAGGTCAAGCATTCGTTTTACAGGATGCTGCTCCATGCGCTCAATTACACGAAGTGCCACATTAGAAAGCGGACACAACGTAAGTGGCATTTTCAAATCTACAAGGCGCTGTATAAGTGCGGCATCATCCAAACAACGGTTGCCATGATCGATGCGTGAAACGTGCAGCAGATCGAGAGCTTCGTGAATGTATTCGGCTGGGCCTTCTTCTCCCGCATGTGCTACGGTAATGAAACCAGCTTCGCGTGAAGCAGCAAATACACGCTCAAATTTTGAAGGCGGATTTCCTTTCTCAGAAGAATCTAAGCCAACAGCTACTATTTTGTCTTTGTGGCGAATGCCGTGCTGCAGCGTTTCAAAAGCTGACTCTTCACTGAGATGGCGCAAATACGACATGATGAGCAGTGAAGTAATACCAAGCTGTTCACGCGCATCACCAAGCGCACGCCAGATGCCGTTAATCACCGTATCAAATGCCACACCGCGATCGGTATGCGTTTGCGGATCGAAGAAAATTTCGGTGTGAATTACATTTTGCGCTTTGCATTTGAGGAGATACGCCCAAGTGAGATCGTAAAAATCCTGCTCGTGCAACAGTACTCCTGCTCCTGCATAGTAAATGTCCAGAAAATCCTGCAGGTTACTGAACTTGTAGGCTTCATGTACTTCAGCAACCGATTTGTATTTAAGCCTAATGCCGTTCCGCTGTGCAATAGCAAACATCAACTCCGGTTCAAAC
>CALRTD020000080.1:0-11824 GCA_943371015.1 Synechococcus sp. UW140
CGCAATGTTTGGCGGTATGCCTGCATATCAGATTTCCACACTCTATCCGGGTAATATCATCAACAGCATACATGTTGGTTTGATACGTATGCTTTCGGTTCCGTTCTGGGCCTTACTGCTGACTATGATCGGGTTTTATCTCCTTCTCAATACACTTAAGATAAACCCGTGGGTCAGTATTGGTGCTGCAGTTGCATTTGGGTTAGCCAGTTACACAGTTATAGTTTTGCAGGCCGGACATAATTCTAAAGTGTATTCGATGGCCTACATGGCTCCGGTACTTACAGGTGTTTTCTTGACCATGCGAGGACGTCTTTTACTTGGCGGCGTGCTTACTGCTGTTGCACTTGCGTTTGAGCTTGCTGCCGGTCACCTTCAAATCACTTATTACCTGGCTATACTGACGCTTTTACTGGGTATTGGCGAAGCAATTCGATTAATAACAGAAAAGAAGGTTGTTTATCTCGCAAAAGCAGGAGGAATACTTGCCGTGGCAGTTGTGCTGGCCGTTCTTCCCAACATTACCAGCATGTACCTCACCAATGAATATGGGAAGGAAACAACACGCGGAAGATCTGAGCTTACACTCGACTCAAAGACAGAAAGTAAAACAGAGGATGGTCTTGGAATTGGTTACGCTACGCAGTGGAGCTACGGAGTAGGTGAGACCTTTACTCTGCTGATTCCGAATTTTAACGGTGGAGCTTCAGACCGAATTGCCGAATATGATAAAGCGGCACTAAAAAAAGCTCCCTCCGAAATGCGTGAGCAAATTGGACAAGGCTTTACGGCTTATTTCGGCGATCAGCCATTTACGAGCGGTCCGGTATATGCGGGAGCAATCTTCTGTTTCCTTTTTGTACTGGCGCTGTTCATTGTTAAGGATCCGATTAAATGGTGGTTGCTTGCAGCTACAGTGGTTTCAATTATGTTCTCGTGGGGCAGCAATGCCGAGGGACTCACAGAGTTTTTGTTCCACAACATTCCCGGCTACAATAAATTCAGAGCTGTTTCTATGATTCTTGTTATTGCCTGTTTAACTATTCCGCTCATGGGAATGCTGGCAATTAAAGAAGTAATGGATAATCCCAACATTTTCAAAACTCAGAAACGTGCATTTTGGATTGCACTCGGTATTACAGGAGGTATAACACTCCTCGTTGCTATTATGCCCTCATCATTTGTAACTGCGGTGAGTGATCGTGAAGTGGCACAAGTTCAGCAATCGTATGTTAAAGAAGGGATGTCGGCCGGCAGCGCACAACCCTTGCTCGACGGATTAGAAGAAGTACGCTTATCAATCGTTTCATCGGATGCTATGCGCTCAACACTTTTCATTCTGCTTGCAGCAGCATTAGTGATTACTTTTGCGCGTTTCCGATACAGTATTTATTTCTTTGCCGGCGGAATGCTTGTATTGTTTGCCTTTGACATGGCTCCGGTGGCAAAACGTTATCTGAGTGAGAAAGGCGGACATTACGAGAAACGCGCTTCTAAAGAGCCTGATTACTCGCCTACGCAGTCTGATGAAATGATTCTTCAGGATAAAGATCCAAGCTATCGAGTACTCAACCTTTCTGTAAATACGTGGAACGACGCAACAACTGCTTACTACCATAAATCAGTAGGAGGCTATCATGGTGCAAAGTTAAAACGCATACAGGAGTTGTATGACTGGGCTATGGAAGCCGATATTAATGAGTTCCGTTCTCAGGCGTCAAAAGCACAGAGTGATTCGGCCATGCAGGCAATTCTGTCATCGGCAGCAACATTAAACATGCTGAACACGCGCTACCTGATCTACTCACCGGAAGGCGGAGTTATACGTAACCAGAATGCCTGTGGAAATGCCTGGTTTGTTGCTAATGTAAAGCAAGTTGCAAATGCCGATAGTGAGATGGTTGCTGTTCAGAATTTCAATCCGAAAAGTACTGCTATAGTAGATAAGCGATTTGAAAAACAGCTCAGTGGTTTTACACCTTCTGTTGATTCAACAGCAACAATTAAACTCACAGCGTATCAAGCCAACAAGCTCAACTACGAAAGCAATTCGGCAAAAGAGCAACTGGCTGTGTTTTCAGAGATTTACTATCCGCATGGTTGGAATGCTTACATCGACGGTAAACCTGTTGAGCATTTCCGTGCAGATTATGTACTTCGTGCAATGCGCATTCCTGCTGGTAAGCATCAGATCGAGTTCCGTTTTGAGCCGGAGTTTTATGCTAAAGGCGAGTCGATTTCCAGAATCGGATCAATCGTGTTGCTTCTTTTGTCGGCCGGTGTAATTGGCTGGGAAATCTGGAAGAAGCGGAAGGGGAATGCTGAGGCTGCTAAGGTGGCTTAAGTTGCCGATGTAATGAATTAATAAACCAGGGTAGCATATCGCAATGGCAAAGAATAAAGAAGAAGTAGCTGGTTACTATGATCAGTTCAGTAATCATCAGACTCGTCTCGGCGTCAACATTCGTCACAGGACGATATTCAAAAATTTGAAAAATTGCGCCTTATTTTCATCTGCCAATGTGCTGGAAATTGGATGTGGTATTGGAACTGTGAGCAGTTTAATTATTCCAGCTATTCCTGAGGGAAACTTTGTAGGAGTTGATATTAGTCCTGAAAGCATTACTCTTGCTAAAAATCGACTTTCGAAATACACCAATGCCAGGTTTGTTGTTTCTGATATGTCTGATTTTACTTCAGAACTGAAATTTGATTTTATTGTTTTACCAGATGTACTTGAGCATATTCCAGTAGATCAACATGCGGCGTTATTTCTAACGCTAAGCAAGCATTCACATGAAAGGACAATTATTTTGATTAATATTCCTGAGCCTTATACGCTGGACTGGACAAGACGTAATCACCCAGACAGGCTGCAAATAATTGATCAGTCGTTGTCGCTTCAGGATCTATGTAATAACAGTTATCCCTCTGGATTTTATCTTTTCTCAGTTACTCCTTATGGTCTTCAATACGAGCATGAGGAATATCTTTCAATAGTACTGAAACGTAACCAGCCACGGATGAATATAACACCAAGATCAAAGTTTGAAAAAACGGTAGAGAACCTACGTTCAAAACTCTGATGGTTAGGAAGATTATTTATTGGGATACAGGGAAATCAAGTTTTGTAAAAAAAGATCTTGATATACTTCGTAGTAAGTATAATGTTGTTGACTTGACATTTAATCCTCCTAAAAAAATAGTACTCCCATTTTTTTTAATTGGACAGTTCTTCAGAGCATTGGTTCTAGTTCCTTTTTCAGATGGTGTAATTTGTCAGTTTGCAGGTTATCATTCTTTCTTACCCTTCATAGTAGCTTTTTTATTCGGGAAACCAAGAGTAATTGTGGCTGGTGGAACAGATTGTGTTTCTTTTCCATCAATTCAATATGGTAATTTTAATCGTAAGTATCTGAGATGGTTTACAGGTAAGTCATTTGAATTAGCAACCCTGATTTTACCCGTAGCTTCTACTTTAATTCGTTATTCATATACGTACAATACTGTTGAGGGAGATCCTGAAGAACAGGGATATCGTGTATTTGTGAAAAAGATTCGTGCACGAGAAACCGTAATTCATAACGGATATGATAATAAAATATGGTTTCCACGTCAGCACATTAAACGTATCCCTAAATCATTTATCACAGTAGGGGCAAATTTGCACTCAAGATTTGCATTCAAACTTAAAGGAATTGATTTATTTATTGAATTGGCACGTAATTTCCCCGAATCAAGTTTTACAATAATTGGAGGAGAGGGGCTTTTAATTGATAATTGCCCTACAAATCTGAAGTTATTACCTAATTTACTCAACGAAGAGTTACCTGAGATATACAGTGCACATGAGTATTATGTACAACTTTCACTTTCCGAAGGTTTCCCAAATGCATTAACTGAAGCTATGTTTTGTGGATGCAGACCAATTGTAAGTAATGCTGGGGGAATGCCTGAAATTGTGACTGATACTAATGCAGTTTTAGTACGAAAGAATATTGAAACACTAATTGAACTAGTGAAACGAAATCTCAACTCCGCCGATGATGAAGCTGAAAAAAGAATCCAAAGAATCACAGCGGAATACTCAATAGAAAAACGTAAACAAAGACTATTAAATGAAATTGAGTTGATCATCTCAGAAAGGGAATAATGATTTCAGGACGGTTTATAAAATCCTCAATTCTTTACTCTGTTGGCGGCACATTGCCAATGGCTTCTGGATTTATTTTACTTCCGTTTTATACTTCAGCGTTGACAATTTCACAGTTTGCGTGGCTTAGTATTTATATAAGTATTTCATTATTACTTCAGGTAATTGTATCCTATTCTACCGATACATTTCTTGGCGTAAATTATCTAAAAGTAAAAGACGATAAAGCAAGTAGTGATACAATGCTGCATCAGGTATTTAGTTTTATTCTTACAGCAGGAGTTATTTTTCTGTTGTTTTCATTTGTTGCAGGGGATTGGATTTTCTCAAATTTTATTGATAAGTCAGGTAATGTTGTTTTTTATAATTATGGATGGATGACAGTAATAACGGCGATCTGTAATGGTTTCTTCAAGACCTATACAAACTATCATGTTTATACACAGCGTGTTTGGAGGTATTTCTATCTCAATTTGGCGAATTTTTTTCTTACAATTATTATATCAATAATTGGATTGAAGTTATCTCCCGGAACGCTTGACGGACCAATTTATGGTCGATTACTTTCTGGGGTTGGTATTTTCATTATTTGTGCTATATTTTTAATTCGCGAAAATCGGTTTCGATTTAACTTTTCATTGCCTGAAGGATTTCATAATTTTTGTTTTCCATATATGGTTTACTTGATTATGATTTGGATTGTTGCCAATATTGTTCGATTTATTATTAACAATAATCTTGACAGTCACACCTTAGGTGTTTATGATTTTGCACTTAAATGTGTAGTACTAATCGAGTTTGTTCAGGGGGGAATTGCCGCTGCTTTTTATCCGGAAATCTTTAGTATTTGGAAAGCAAATGGTAAATCGGAGACAACTCAGCAATCCAATAAGTACTTTAATACATTTTCATCACTTAATATTTTTATTGCCTCTGCAATGACAATCGGATTACCGCTGATACTTCCGTGGGTTATTCCGAATAAAGTATATCATGAGTCATTTGCGATAATGGGAATACTTATCGCTTCTTATGTTACAAGGGCATTGTATCATTACTATCTCACCCCGTTGCTCTATTTACAGAAAACAAATGTCTTACCCAAGGTATTTGGAATAACAGCAGTTATTCAAGTTGCCGGGACCTATTTCTTCATTGATATTTGGGGAATAAAAGGTGTTATTTTAATGGCTGTATTAATTAAGGTTGCTCAGGTCATTTTTTTATGGCTTTTCGCTAGAAAATATTTTACTTTTTCAATGAATCCAGTAAAAATGATTTTCTTACCCGCGTTATTTATTTTGAGCGTGTTTTTTGTCTGGTTACAAAATCCTGTTACATATTCATATATATGGAGTATTTCACTTTTTGTCGTGTTCACACTATTAATTGCTATTCTGTATAGGAAAGAAATGTATTTTTTTTACGGAAAGATTAAAGGTAAAGTCACCCCTTCAAAAAAAATCACGAGCAATAATGAGTAAACAAATCAACCGAAGGGTTCTTATTATCACCTATTACTGGCCACCATCAGGAGGTTCTGGTGTTCAGCGTTGGCTGAAGTTTACAAAGTACTTACGCGATTTTGGCTGGGAACCGATTATCTACACACCTGAAAATCCGGAATATCCCGCAATTGATAAATCACTTGAAAAAGATATACCGGAGGGTATTACAATTCTCCGGCAGCCAATAACAGAGCCTTACGCTGCTTACCGGAAATTTACGGGACGCAAGAAAACGGATAAACTCGGAGCTGGTTTTGCTTCCGAAAAAAAGCAAGTGTCATTTACAGAAAAACTATCACGCTGGGTGCGGGGGAATTTCTTTATTCCTGATGCCCGTCGGTTTTGGATTCGGCCTTCCGTTAAATACCTTAATCAATGGCTTAGTGCGAATCATGTAGATGCCATTGTTTCTACAGGCCCTCCGCACAGTATGCATTTGATTGCCCTCGGGGTAAAAAAGAAATTTCCGGCAATTAAATGGCTGGCCGATTTTCGTGATCCCTGGACCAACATTGACTTTTATGATCAGCTTATGCTAACCGGCTTGGCCGATAAAAAGCATCATCGTTTGGAGGCATCGGTGCTTACACATGCAGACGTGGTCGTGAGTGTAGGGCACACAATGAATGAAGAGTTTAAGCAGCTCTGGAAAAATAAACATCCCGGCCAGCAGCTTCCCGATAAATTTAAAGTGGTGCACAATGGCTACGATCATGCCGATACCGCTGCACAAATTACAGAACGCGATTCTAAATTTTCACTTGCACATATCGGTACCCTTAATGCTTCACGCAATCCGCAGGTGCTCTGGAATGTGCTGAAACAACTTGTTGCACAAAACGAAGAATTTGCCGCTGACTTCGAACTTAAACTTGTTGGTCAAGTTGATGCTGAAGTTCGGGAATCAATTCAGCATGCTGGTTTAGACAGATTCCTTGTCAAAATCGACTACCTGCCGCATGCTGAAGTAATGAAAATAACCAATAGTTCCAGAGTGCTGTTGTTGCTGATTAATCGAACCCGAAATGCAAAAGGTATTCTTACGGGAAAGGTTTTTGAGTATATGTCAACCGGCAATCCGGTTTTAGCTATTGGTCCGCCTGATGGCGATCTGGCTCATTTATTGAATGAAACCTTGAGCGGACGCATTAGCGATTTTGATGATGAAAATCAACTTCGCAATAACTTGCTTGAATTACATCGGGCATATCGTTCGGGAACATTAACAACTAACTCAGTTTCAGGCGTTGAAGCATATTCCCGAAAAGCATTAACCGGAAAGATAGCGGAGTTATTATTTGGATAAAGTAATAACTTTGTAAAAAATAACCCTCATGAAAAAAATTATTATTTCGGCATTTGCAATTTTTCAACTTGCAGATGTCTCAGCACAGTGGCAAACTTATACAACTTATAATTCAGCGATCAACGGTCATCCGTGCTGGTTTGTTAATACAGACAGTAATGGCGATGTACTTGTTTCAACAATGAATAATGGTTTGAATAAGTTTGACGGGACAAATTGGTCTGCCAGTACTGTTTCTAATTCATCAATACCCTCAAATGTTACTACAGTTACATTTGTTGATGGCTCTGATTTATGGATTGGAACTGATGCTGCAGGAATGGCTCGCTTAAGTGGATCTATTTGGACAATATTCAATACATCAAATTCTTCTCTGCCCGATAACAGAATTTATGACATAGACAAAGATGCTGCTGGTAATATATGGATAGGAACACGAGATGGTGGCTTAGCAAAATATAATGGAACAAGTTTTACAACCTATTCAATATTTAATCAATTAACTGCAAATTTCAATCGCGTTCATAACTTGGTAATTGATAGTTCGGGTATTGTTTGGATGGGTTTGTCAGGAGGAGGACTTGGTCGTCTGAATCCACAAACAGGTCTGATGAATCAATACGCCACTTGGAATTCGGCACTTGTCAATGATGATGTTTATTCACTTACTATTGCGCCAGATGGTAAAATCTGGTGCGGGACTTTTGGTGGTATCTCTGTATTTAATCCACAGACAGGAGTATTTACATCAAATTATACGATGAGTAATTCTCAATTACCTTCAAACTACATACGTGCCATTGATTTTGACGATCTCGGTTATTGCTGGATTGGAACTGGATATGGTGGAGTTGCACGTCTTAGTCCTTTTAACAGTTTTACAGTTTGGAATGAGAATAATTCAAATCTTCAAAGTGATTCAATTTGGAGTGTTCATGTTACAAGTACAAGTGTTTGGGTTGCCACTATAACAGAAGGAGTAGCAACTCTCAATCTGAATATCAAAAATGGTGTTCAGAGTGTTATGGAAGAAACATTGGAATTTTCTGTGTTTCCAAATCCTGCATCTGAAAATATCTCGCTTGTTTTCAATACAGATGATGCATCTTTAGTTCAAATACAACTGTTTAATAGTGTAGGACAGTTGGTAATGCAAGAGTTATGGGTTACTCAACCTGGCGAAAATCGACGCAGTATTGAAATTTCAAATTTGAGTGCAGGTAGCTACTACATTGAACTTGTTGGATCAGGGAAATCAGGTACTCAAAAAATAATTATTGATTAAGAAGTACAACACAGCAAACAAAAGAAACAGCCGCACTGAACATTCAGTGCGGCTGTTTCTTTATAGCAAGCTAAAATTAAAACGCTCTGCTCACACCAACTACCCAGCGCATCTGAATATAATCAGGCGATACAAACGGAGTACGATTGAGAAACAGCGGAATATCAAAGCGCAATGTGAGCGGCTTTACGGTTTGAAGCGGGGGGAATCGCTTGATCGTTAATGCAAATCCGACACCAGCATCGGCACGGAAATCAGCCATTGCAAGTGATTCATTTACATAGTTGAAATTAATGATGCCAATATCGCCAAACAGATAACTCTGCAAACCAAGTACATTGCGCACCCGCGGCATGGCCCGGCCGATAAATCCAAACAGCTCCTGAAATTCAACTTCCATGTTGAATGCAGCACCGGTAGTGCCTTTATAGACATTACGCAAATCGCCATACCAATCGGCATGCGGTGTTACATAGCCTGAATAACCGCGCAAATTCAGTCCGCCGCCGGCATGGAAGTGATTTACATCGTTACCGAATTCAGCCCAGGTAGTAGGGAAAAGACCAATAGAGCGGGTGTATTTGCTTTCCATCAACTGCTCAGGATTTGCACCTGATAAAAACAGCATCGACTCATTTGCCCAATTTAATCCTGTACCAGCCTGCGCAAATAAACGGGTATTGATATTGATTTTACCGAGATCATTACGGTTAACCACATTCAGCTGAGCATACTGGTAGTCGTAATCGCTGCCGATGGCTGTTGAACGCAGATTAAGTTGAATAACACCATTGCCGCGTTTGTAGCTGTATGGGTGCTCGTAGCCGAGATTGATACTGTTGTTAAACTTATCAGGTGTCCACTCACGCGGATAAACAAGGTAGTTAAGATCTGAGGAGTCGGCACGCTGCAGCATTTTGAAGGCAACAGTAAATTTGTGCTTCAGATTTTTGCTTTGCAGTTCAAGACCGGTATTCACAAGATTTAAACCATCGAGATGTCGGCCTGTGAAAAAGAAAGCAGAGTTCTTCACCAGCTTCGGAAGTGGCGTGCGGTAGTTGAGCTGAACAGAAAACTGATCAAATTCATTGAACGCCGAACCTTCCGGCAACTGACTCTGACCAATTCCGGTATTGTAGTGAAACCAGAGGTCGAAAATATGACGCGTATTCAGGTAATGTCCGCCGAGAAAGAAGCCCGCTTTCATTCCGTCGTAACCATTGTACCAGAAATCAGGACGGGCGCGGAGAGAATAAGCCATCCGCGAGGGTGAATTCGCAATTTTAGAATCGAAACGGAAATCGACCGGAAGCTTGCTGCTGTTGTTTAGCATATTCACATCAGCCATTCGGTGCGTGGTGTCGATTAACACTTCGGCAATGCCTGAAGGAATTACTACTCTGGCCTGGTATGTTTTTTCGATATTATCCCAGCCGATCCATCGCGGCAGCACAGTTGCATTTGTTTGCTTTACAAACCATGTATTCGGAATATGATAGTTGTATTCACGGCCTTCGTTTGAACGTACTGTAAAATCAAGCGGCATTTGCATGCCATAGCGTTTAAATGTAATCAAATAGGTGCTTGCCGAATCACCGCGCTTGATGCCTTCTACTCCGTAGTCAATGGTTTGTGAAGTATTCAGCCATTGATCGAAAAACCAATTCAGATCAACATGTGTATATTGAATTATAGAGTTTCTGAAATCTTCAACGTATGGATGTCCGAATTTCCACTGGTTAAAATAATGCTGCATTGATTTCAGAAACAGTTCATCGCCCAGCACGTACTGTAAATTGTACAGCATAGTTGCCGTTTTCATATATACCTGTCTGTAGCCACCGCCATGCCGCAAAGCACCTCCGAAATGATCAGAATGTGTTTCAAGAATTGCTTCTTCGCCACGCACTGCATCAATTGTATAGCCGAGCATAATTTCACTTTCCACAATCAGATCAGGTTCGCGGAAGCGCTCGGCATATTTTGAGCGGTAAGGCCATTCTACACGGGTTTCGCCTTTGAGTTTGCGGTAAGACCATGCTGTCAGAAACTGTGTAAAACCTTCATCGAGCATGGCGCGGTAGGTTTCATTGCTGCCTACCATGCCGAAAAACCAGTTGTGACCAACTTCATGTGCAATCAGATCGTAGTAATCGGGAGCACGGCCACCGTCGAGTGTAAGCATCGGATATTCCATGCCGTCGCGGGCATCGGCTACAATCATTTTCGGGTAAGCATACATCCCGAAATCTGTAGAGTAGGTTTCAATCACTTTTGCTGTAAAAGCTGCTGCATCCTGCCAGCCGGAGCAGTGTTGTTCCTGAGCTAAGGCAATGCAGCGAATGCCATTCCATTTTACTTCACCGATACGGTAGGAGGGATCGGCTGTCCACGCAAAATCATGCACATTTTCAGCATGAAACTTCCATGTTTTGGTAGAGCCGTCGCTGGCAATTATGGTTGATGGTTGTGTGCCCCAAGGCTTTTTGGCGAAGTTGGCAATGTCTAATTTCTGGCGGAGATCGGCAGGAAGTACTTCTGCTTCGTTTATCAATTCGCCGGTGGCATCCATTACAAACTGATTGGCAAAAGTGAGTTCCACATCAAACACACCGAAGTCGCCGTAAAACTCACGCGTTAAATGCTGATCAGTATCCCAGCCCATTTTCCGGTCATACACCGAAATGCGCGGATACCAATGCACACCGTCGTAATGCTTGTTGCCAAATTCTGTGTACATCTTCATTCGGCGACGGATATTGCCTCCGTTATCGAAGTAAGTTTTAAAATCCATCGTAAACCGAACAGCAAAACCCGGACGCAGCGGCTTGGGGAGCCATACTTTCAGAATCGTGTTATCGAGTTCAGTGCGAACGTCTTGCCCGTCAACTTTAATATTTGAAACTACAGTACCGAGACCTTGCTTTTCGTACTGTCCGTACTTCACCGGAAAATCATTATTGCGGTGAAGATCATCGGTGTAAGAACCGGGCTGAAAAGCATTTTGGTACAAATGGAAGTACACAAACCCAAGCGTATCGGGCGAGTTATTCCAATAGGTAAGCTCCTGCGATGCGTTGATAATATCTGTTGCATCATCAACACTGGCTTTTATGCGGTAATGCACATCCTGCTGCCAGTAGCCCTGATAGGGTGCCCTGTTTTTCCAGTAATTTGGATTTGAGCGTGAGCGGTAGGGAATATCAGCATACTGAGCTGACAGAGTTGCAGTAGATAACAGCAACAAAAAGGCGAAAATTCGCTGAAGCATACGCAGTTTCTTTTCGTGAATCGGTATGCGGTAAAGATAAGATTTTTGGGGCACGCCGGGAGGTCAAAATAGTAACCAATGGCAGGAAATACAGGGATAAAAGGTCGGTATGCAGTTTGAGAATTAGCTTAGAAAAAGCCCTGCAAACGCTGGTCAAGTTCGTCTTCCGAAATAATCTTGTACTCGGCAGGAACTGCAAACACCGTTGAATCTATTTTAGCTTGTTGCACTGTGCTTGCTGTAAAATGCAGCTCAAGTCCGAACTTTTTGAGTTTGTAATCCATCAAAACACCATCAATTT
>CALRTD020000081.1:0-11762 GCA_943371015.1 Synechococcus sp. UW140
AGTCACGCATCAGCGAATCAATATTATTTTGTGCCTGCTCATGCGTTTGTTCACCCGAATAAGCAAGCAAGCGTTCCTGCATTACGAAATCATAAATATGGTTGAGTGAATTTGAGCAAAGCATAACAACATGAGTCACCCGTTTATTCAGTACAGCTGTTTTCGGAGCAACCTGTCCGCCCTGAGAATGCCCCATCACAATAATCTGTGTTGTATCAGACGACAGGTTTTTAACAGCGTGGTCAAGTATAGCCGCTGCTGATTCTGCTCTCCAGTTCAGGGTGTAATTGGCTGTATATACTGAGTTTACAGGATACGTGAGCTGACCATCTTTTACTTGCACTGTGTCGAAGAGTGGGATTCCGGGCTTTGACACAAAAATGACATGAAACTTGTCTTTATATTTTTCAAGTTCTGAAAATCCACTCCAGAACCAGGTTTTTGTATCTGCCCGATAATGGAATGTGGGTAGATTTCCTGAGCCATGAATGAACAGTAGAATAGGTTTTACAGTGTTAATGGTGCTGCTGAAGGTGCAATATTCAACAGTTCCCAGAGCAGGTGTGCTGAATTTGTATTCCTGAAACCGTTCGCGAAAATCGGTTTGTGCCGCTACTGCACAACTCATGAAAAGTGCAGTGAATACCGCAGACAAACGTAATTTCATTTTCACATCATTAGTAATTAAACCTACCGGTCGCGGTCACGGTCGCGGGAACGCATGGGTTGCACTTTCAGCTGATCGGCTGTCAGGACTGCCCAGCCTTTTCGAGCGCGGAATACATCAATAGCCATGTAAATTGCCGAACGCATTGAAGTTTCATCGGCCAGATTTTTCCCGGCAATATCGTAAGCTGTACCGTGATCGGGTGATGTGCGCACAACCGGGAGGCCGGCGGTGAAATTCACACCTGCCGTAAACGAAAGTGCTTTGAAAGGCGCAAGTCCCTGATCGTGATACATGGCCAGCACAGCATCAAACTGCCGCCATTGTCCTGAACCAAAGAACCCGTCGGCCGGATAGGGCCCGAAAACAAGATGGTTCTCGTTGCGGAGTGCTTCAATGGCCGGCATAATGGTTTGCTGCTCGTGACTGCCGATAGTGCCGTTGTCGCCGGCATGCGGATTTAAGGCAAGCACCGCAATGCGCGGTTTTCGGATGCCGAAATCTTCGGTAAGCGATTTCAGCATGAGTTTTACTTTCTGCGAAATGCTTTCAACAGTGATCAGCGGAGCAATCTGGTCAACCGGAACATGGCCGGTAACTAAGCCCACGCGCAATTCATCGTGTACGAGCAGCATGAGCGACTGGCCTGCGCCAAACCGCTCCTGCAAATATTCGGTATGTCCGGCAAAATTAAATTCAGCCGATTGGATGGTGTGTTTGTCGATAGGTGCGGTAACCAGCACATCAATTTTGCCGTTCTGCAACGCATCGCAGGCCGCCTGCAGAGCGCGCAGGGCAAATTGTCCTGCTGCCGGCGAAGGCTTTCCGAACTCAGGCTGAACATCTTCCTCGCCGGTGCTGAACAGGTTTACGCGTTTGTTGTGCAGCGTATCCAGATCGCGGAGCACATTCACGTTAAACTCATCCATGCCAATGGCTTTTCGGTGTGCGCTCAGCACTTTGCTGTTTCCGAAAATTACCGGTGTGCAGATTTCGCAGATGGTTACATCATGCAGCGCCTTCATCACTACTTCGGGGCCAATGCCATTGGTATCACCGAGGGTGATGCCTATACGTACTTTATGAATATCGCTCATTTCAGTTTTTCAGTTTATCCAGCCGCACACTGCGGCTGCATCACCGTCGCTCACCCATTTCCACGTAGTGGCGGTGGTTGTCCATACTGCAATTCCTTTGCGGAAACGTTCGCCGCCAATCAACTGATCGGCACAAAAAGCAATCCGACCTTCGGCAGTATAAACAGCTTCGGGATCACAAAAGTACGTACCTATTGTTTGTCCCCGATACAAAACCGGATTTCCCTGCAAAGGATAAGCATCCAGTCCAACCGAAAAACCGAAGCCCACATCTAATTTATTTTCCGGCGAAATGCTTCCGGCGCTTGTATTTACGGCATACCAGCCCTTGCCGCAGTGGAATAAAAGCTGCGAATTCTCGCCTTTTAAAAAACGAAAACAAGTGCGGGAAGGCGGCACTTCGTCGAGCCGCCCGATTTCAGAAACACTGCCGGCAGCAGCATTCACCAGTAGTATGCTCAGTGTTTGTCCGCCGTTGGTGTATTTCGGAAACAAGAACTGGTTGTTGTTGAGCCAATACAGCGGGCACGAGGGTTTCTCATTCGGGCGCAGCGATAAATTTTCGCCGCTTCCGGCATCAGCCACAAGCTCAGTTTTTGGAGCAGAGGGGTGATATTCATAGATATGAAAGGGAAGCGCAGTGCAGTCGGCCTCTGCATCGCGGCCGGGAATAGCTTTCCAGCCGGGCTTGGTTACTTGTGTATATGCGCCTGTTTTTTCGGAGAAGACGGAGTAATATTTTCCGCGAATAATATCGTTCGTATAAAAAATGAGTGAATCACTTCCGGCACGAATAAAACGGTCGTGTGTTTGAAGTACGAGTTTTTTTAGCGTGAGGTCGAAAATATCGCCGTTAGTGGTAATCAGCCAGCGATTGTTGTGGATATGGTTTCGTCCCAAATCGAAACGGGCTGCTGATTTGGTAGTATTTGTGGGCACCGGAAGCGAGAGCAGTTCAGTCGGAATTCCGGGTTTTGCATCAGCGAGAGAAACGGCAGATAGGTGTTGCAGATGCGTGCCGGATTCGCCCGAATCATAGCTTGTGAAAACCAGCAAAGGAGCAACAGCACTGCCGCCGGAGCAGAGTGCAACTGTGCCGGCCAGCATACAGTAGAATCCAATGCGGCGAAGCATCATCAGCCTGAATAGTTTTTCAGAAAATCGAACAGCAGTCTTACACCCACGCCTGTGCCGCCTTTCGGACGGTAAGCATCTTTACTGTTCAGGAACGAAGGGCCGGCGATATCAAAGTGCATCCACGGGGCTTTAACAAAATGGCCGAGGAACTTCCCGGCTGTAATTGCTCCGGCATAAGAAGCACCGAGGTTTTTAATTTCAGCAACGTCAGATTTGATGAGTTCATCATAATCATCCCAGAACGGAAATTCGGCCAGGCGTTCGTGAACCCGGAAGCCACTGGTTTTGAGTTCATCTTTTACCTTTTCGGAAGCTGTACCCATGCACACAATTCCGGCCGGGCCGATAGCTGCTGCCGCCGCTCCGGTAAGTGTGGCGAGGTCAATGACTAATTCGGGCGCAAATTTTTCGCCGTAACTGAGTGCATCGGCAAGAATGAGTCGGCCTTCGGCATCGGTGTTCAGCACTTCAACGGTGAGGCCGTTGTACATGGTGAGCACATCGCCGGGCACAAAGCCGCCGCCGTTGATCATATTATCGGTGGCCGGCACTAATCCTACAACATGCACCGGAAGTTTGGCTTTGGCAACTGCCCACAGCGCAGCGCCCACGGCAGCAGCGCCGGCCATGTCGCACTTCATGGTTTCCATGTTGTTGCCTACCTTAATATTATAGCCGCCGGTATCGAATACAACCCCTTTGCCCACCAGCACCACTGGTTTTTTGTTGCGGGCTTTGGCGGGTTTGTACTCCATAATTGTAAACGTTGGCGGACGTTCGCTCCCGGCATTTACGGCCAGTAATCCGCCCATTTTCAGGCTTTCGATTTTGGCGCGGTTCAGTATTTCAACGTCAAAACCGGCTTCGCGACCATATTTTTTGAATGTTTGGGCAAGGGCAGTGGCATCAAGCGCGCTCAGGGGTTCATTGACCAGATCCCGGGCTTTGCAGGTGGCATTAACGACGATGCTCAGTTGCTGTATATCGCTGCTGCTAACGTTAGCCGAAACAATGCAGACCTTGGTTAATGAGTTCGTTTCTTTTTTGGGGTTTTTGCGGTAGCGCAGAAACTGATAATTGGCCAGCATTAATCCTTCGGCAAAAGCCAAAAGATCACCTGCATGGTCGTCGGCATCATAAACGGCGAGACTGTCCAGCTTGTGGTCATTGCACCAATTGACGAGCCCCGATGCTGTTTTGCGCAGGAGCTCGGCAGTGCGGCCGGGCTGTTCTTTGCGGTCTCTAAGCACCACGGTAAGCATACGTCCGGGCGAAGAAATTTGCACCTGACGGCGTTCGCCGGTAAGCGATTGCTGCACAAATGCAGATTCGGTTTTATTCAGTCCGATATGCTTTATATCTGCTGGTTTGCTGATGAGCCATACGGCCGTCTGGGGTGCCTGTTTGGCATCAGTTAACTCAAGAACGATCATGTTTCGTAATTTTGTGACGCCTAATGTAGAAAAAACATTACGCCTGTTTGCTGCGAAATACGCAACTATCTCAAACATTATACAAACAGGAATTGTTTTCACTCAGGACATTCATCTTATGCAAACAGCAGATTTATATAAAAGAGCGCTTTCGGGCGACTTCCTATCGGCCGCCGAAGGAATCTATCTTTATCAACATGCACCTACAGCCGAGCTTATGGCTGTTGCCGACGAAATGCGTCGCCAGCGCAAGAAAGACGGGAAGGTAACGTGGATCATTGACCGGAATGTGAACACAACCAATGTGTGCATTGCCAACTGCAAATTCTGCAATTTCTACCGTATTCCGGGGCATGCTGAGAGTTACATCACAGATATTGCCACCTATAAACGCAAGATAGAAGAGACCTTTCGGTTTGGCGGCGAGCAGTTGCTGCTGCAGGGCGGGCACCATCCGGATCTCGGACTGAGCTATTACGTAAATCTGTTCCGCGAGCTGAAATCGCTTTATCCGAACCTGAAGCTGCATGCACTCGGGCCGCCGGAAATTGCACACATTACCAAATTAGAGAAATCGACACACACTGAGGTGCTGAAAGCCTTGATGGAAGCCGGTTTGGATTCGCTGCCCGGCGCAGGTGCCGAAATATTAAACGACCGTGTGCGCCGCCTTATCTCCAAAGGCAAGTGTTCAGGCCGCGAATGGTTAGATGTTATGCGGGCAGCCCATCAGCTCGGACTCACCACATCAGCTACCATGATGTTTGGCCACATCGAAACCCTCGAAGAACGGTTTGAACATCTTGTACTGATGCGTCAGGTGCAAAGCGAAAAACCCGCCGATGCTAAAGGGTTTATTGCTTTTATTCCCTGGCCGTTTCAGGACGACGGAACATTGCTTCGCCGTGTAAAAGGCATTACCAACACAGTTACCGGCGATGAATACATCCGTATGCTTGCGCTGAGCCGTATCATGCTGCCGAACATCGAAAACATTCAGGCATCGTGGCTTACAGTGGGTAAAGAAGTTGCACAGCTTTGTTTGCATGCCGGTGCCAACGATTTCGGATCGATTATGATTGAGGAGAATGTGGTGTCGGCTGCCGGTGCTCCGCATCGTTTTACCTACAAAGGAATTATGGCTGCAATTGAAGAAGCCGGCTTCGAACCACAGCTCCGGAATCAGCAATACGGATACCGTGAACTTCCTGCCAACATCGAAGAACAGGTTATCAACTATTGATTCGGTGCCCGATAAATTGTACTTTTGAAAGAAACCCGGCGGCAACGGATGAAATACATGTTTTACTTTATCGTCTCCGGCCTGATTGTTTTTTCAGGCTGCAAACCGGAACCTGTATTCCCGGTTGAGCCTGTGCTTACATTTAAAGAATACATTCAGAACGAAAGCTCAGACTCACTGCAGGTTGTTTTCTATTTCACCGATGGAGACGGCGATGTTGGCGTAATACCCACTGCAACCGATTCTAACCTTGTGCTCACGCTTTACGTTCCTGATGTTTCCGGTAATTTCATTCCGCAGGATAACATCACAACTCCGGCTCCCGATTCAATTTATTACAACTATCGTATTCCGCAGCTTACCCGTTCGCAAAAAGGTGTTGAAGGCGATATTTATCTCACTGTAAACAAAGCATTCATTTCCCGCGATACAATTCGGTTTAATGCGTTTATGCTTGATCAGTCGCAGCACCGCAGCGCTACTGTTCAAACGCCATCAGTTATTCTCTTGCGCTGATTCCTTCCAATTTCCGATGAAACGTCTGTTCCTCTTTGCTGCACTTTTTTTACTTGCCACGGCAGCGAGGGCAACGCATAATATTGCCGGAGAAATTACCGCCCGCTGTGTGGGTCCGGGCTACAATGTTATTGAAGTAACTGTAACTACTTACACCAACTCATCAAGTCCCGCTGATCGTTGCGAACTTATTGTAGAGTGGGGCGATGGTAATTTTGACATTGTTTACCGTGTTGACGGCCCCAGCGGAAACTGCCCGACGCCGGCAACCATGGGTATTCCGCTCGGTTCAAACTATCCGAATACACAGGTTAATTATTACCGGGCCGTTCACGTTTATCCCGGCCCGAGCGGAGCCACACCGTATGTTATTCGGATGAAAGATCCGAATCGTGTGGCTGGAGTGGTAAACATTCCGAACTCAGTTAACGAGCCGTTTTATCTGCAGACCGAAGTTTTTATTGATCCGAATATCGGTTGCAACTCTACTCCGGTACTCACCAGTATTCCGCTTGATGCAGCTTGTGTGGGTGCATGCTATTACCACAATCCGGGAGCAGTTGATCCCGACGGCGACAGCCTTTCTTACCGAGTAGGTCCGTGCCTTGATACGCTTGGCAATCCCATTCCGGGGTATCAGTTGCCCAATATTGCCGGTGGTGGAAATTTGCAGATTGATGCAGTTACCGGTGATCTCTCGTGGTGTACACCGCAAATTGGCGGGAAGTACAATCTCGTTATTTATATAGATGAGTGGAGAACATTGCCCAACGGCAACCGCGTACGCATCGGTACAGTTATGCGGGATATGTCTGTTGATGTGTTCAATAACTGTTTGAATGATCCGCCCAATATTCCAAACTTTCAGGAGTATTGTGTAGATGCCGGAACAAACCTGAGCTTTTCGTTTACGGTAAATGATCCCAACTCAACAGACTTGGTGCGTTTGCTTGGTTTGGGCGGCCCGTTTACCGTTCAGCCACCGAATACCGCCGTGCTTAACCCCAATGGTCCGGGTTATTCGCCGGTACCTCTGGCAGCAAGTTTTTCGTGGACGCCCAGTTGCGACGAAGTTCGTTTGCAGCCGTGGATTGTTACGTTTAAAGCAACCGACAATCATCCGCAATATCCGCTCACTGATATTGAATCCGTAAAGATTACTGTTGTTGCACAAGGGCCGCCAACGCTCACGGCCAGTCCGCAAGGCTCGTCGATGGTGCTTAACTGGACGGCTGCGCCCTGCAACCCCGTTGGCAACAGGCGGTTGCAGTATAAAATTTTCCGTCGCAATGGCCCCAGCGGGTGGAGTCCGGCACAGTGCGAAACAGGTGTGCCATTCTATACCGGCTTCACACTCATCGGCACCGTTAGTGATCCGGTAACCAGTTTCACCGATAACAACGGCGGCAACGGACTCGTACCCGGACTCGATTATTGCTATCGTGTTTGTGCAGTTTATCTCGACGGAGCCGAAAGTTATGCATCACCCGAAGCATGCAGTGAACTGCTGCGCGATGTACCTGTTATTACTCATGTTGATGTTACATCAACAAATTCATCCACCGGTACAATTGATTTACGCTGGGTAAATGCCGTGCCCGACGGCATCAATTTCGATACGCTTGTGCATCCGGGACCATACACACTCGTTATCCAGCGCGCGTCCGGATTTACGCTCAGCAATCCTTCGGTGATAAGCACGATTACTGTTCCGTTTTTCTCACAGCTTCCAACTTCATACAATGATGCAAGTCTGAATACCGCCGGAACAGCTTATACATACAGAATTGATTTTTCAGCATCAACCGGAGCTATCGGAAATTCGCAACCTGCTTCATCCGTTTATCTCTCAGCTGCTCCTGCCGATAATCAGGTTATTCTTACCTGGAACGAAGTTGTTCCGTGGACCAATCAGCGTTACGGGATTTTCAGATTTAACACAGTAACCAGTGCTTGGGATTCGGTTGGTTTTGCATTTGCACGAAATTATACAGACACCGGATTAATTAACGGAACGCAGTACTGTTATTATGTACGTGCAATAGGTACATACAATAATGCAACTCTTCCCTCGCCCTTATTTAACCGCTCACAGGAAGTTTGTGAAGTGCCTGTTGACAGTACGCCGCCTTGTCCTCCGGGGCTTATTGTAAATTCAGATTGTTTTGCAGGCATCAATCAACTGATTTGGACGAATCCTGAAAATATTCAGAGTTGCAATACCGACGATGTTGCACTCTATCATATCTGGTTTGCAGCAGAGCAGGGACAGGCGCTTCAGATAATAGCCACGATTACCAATGCTGCGGATACACAATTTGTTTTACAGGATTTATTCTCTGTAGCCGGATGTTATGCTGTAACTGCAGTGGACTCGCTCGGGAACGAAAGTGCGTTCAGTAATATTTTTTGTGTTGATAATTGTCCGGTGTATGAATTACCCAATGTATTTACACCCGACGGCGACAACATCAATGATTTGTTTGTGCCCTTCCCTTACCGGCAAATCGGAAGTATTGATTTAAAGATTTACGACCGTTGGGGCGTACTTGTATTTGAAACTACAGATCCGGCAGTGCGCTGGGATGGTTTCAGCAAAGTAACCGGGCGGTTGTGTACCGATGGTGTTTACTACTATGTATGCACGGTCAATGAAATTCACCTCAGCGGAATTAAACGCCGGCAGTTAAAAGGTTTCGTGCATATTTTCGGGAAGCCCTCGGCTCGTCCGCAATAACAATCGTTTATGTTTTCAGGAATTGTAGAGTCGCTTGGTCAGATCCGCTCAGTGAAGCAGGAGGCCGGAAATGTGCATTTTGAAGTAGAGGCTGCATTTGCAGGTGATCTTAAAATTGATCAAAGTGTAGCGCACAATGGAGCCTGCCTTACCGTTGTTGCATTAACCGAAGGCGCATACACTGTAACTGCTATTGCTGAAACCTTGCGTAAAACCAACCTCGGCAACCTGCAGCCCGGAAGCAAAGTAAATCTCGAACGCTGCATCCGCCTCGGCGATCGCCTCGACGGACACATTGTGCAAGGGCACGTTGATTTAACCGGTACCTGCACAGAGATCCGCGATGATAACGGAAGCTGGCTCATCAGTTTTAACTATGATCCGGCATCAGGTTTTGTAACTGTACCTAAGGGCTCGGTTTGTGTAAACGGAGTTAGCTTAACTGTAGTTGAAAGCAAGTCCGGCATGTTTTCGGTAGCAATTATTCCATACACCTGGGAGCACACCAATTTCCACACACTCAGTGTTGGCGATGCTGTGAATCTCGAGTTTGATGTGATCGGGAAATATGTTGCTGTGTTAGTTCAGCCGCATCGTTAAGTTAAGCGGTACAGATCGGGGCTGAGTTGTTTAGTGAAGTTACGTTTTGTGAACAATTTCACCGAATAAGTGTTGTTGTAGTGAATCCTTGTGCAAAGTCAGTTTTTAATATCATTTCCCATGAAATCATACATCCTGTTTTTAAGTCTATTGTTTGGTTGTTTGACCAACTTGCAGGCGCAATGTGTAGCGTCTTTCACCTGGTCGCAGACGCAGCCCAACGTAATTGATTTTGTAAATACATCAACACCGCAAACACCGGGCTCAACCTATGCCACTTGGGCTTATGGTGATGCCACATCATCGTTTTATATTTCAACTAATCCATCGCATTTTTACAATGTGCCGGGAACGTATCTGGTTACAATCACAGTGATGGATTCGCTCACATCTTGTGTGGATACATTTTCAGACAGCGTTACCGTTACAGGAACTTTGGTGTGTACGCTGAGTGCCGGTATTACTGTAACTTCAAACGAAACCTGCACCGGTTGTGCCGATGGCGTCTTGGGTGTATCGGCAACAGGTGGTACAGCGCCTTATACTTATACATGGAGCAACCTCAGCACGGCAACCTCAGTTAGCGGACTCACTTCAGGAACGTATTCAGTTTGTGTGCTTGATGCAAATGGCTGTCAGGCCTGCGACACGGCTTCAATTATAACTCTGCCGCCCAATGCCTGTCAGGCATCATACAGTGTAACTCCGCAGCCGGGTAATGTTTATGCATTTACCAATACATCAGTAGTTTCGTCGGCTGCAAGTTTTTACTGGAGTTTTGGCGACGGGCAGTTTTCTGCTGCGGCCAATCCTACACACAGCTATGTGAACTCCGGTGATTACGAAGTTTGTTTGAATTTCTGGGATTCAGTATATGCCTGCTACGGTTATGTGTGCGATACTGTTTATAATGTTACCGGTACAGGCCCTGTTAACTGTTCTGCCGGTTTCTATCCTTATTTTGACCCGGTAGTTCAGAATCTGATTTGGATTGTGAATACATCGGTTGCAAGTTCATCCACAACGTATAACTGGAATTGGGGCGATAACTCACCGATAGATAGTCTGCCACAAGCAACCCATACTTATGCGCAAAGTGGTTTATATACCATTTGTCTTACTATTGTAGATTACAGTTCGGGCTGTACAGATACATTTTGTTTGCCGGTAAATGTGGTAAGATTAAGCCAGCAATCGGCACTTACTACTTATACAGTTAATGTAACGTTCCAGCAGCCCAACAGCATTTTACAGACCGATGCAGCAGCAACAAGCTGGTCAGTGTATCCTGTTCCGGCTGGCAATATTCTATCTGTAAACTCCGATTTTTCAGTTACCGGAAAAACCTTCCGCATATTTGATCTTGCCGGACGAACAGCCCAATCAGGTGTAATGACTGCTGCTCAGTTAGATATTTCGGTACTCGAAAGCGGAGTGTATTTGTTTCTGCTTGTTGATGCAGATGGTCAGATTTCAATACGCCGCTTTGTAAAAGAATAGCTCATCGGTTGCGTTTGATGCTTGCAAAGCAGTGAATCGGTTGTGATTTTAGAGTAAAAAAACACTCCGCAACCGTGTCAGAAAAATCTGAATACGGAAGAATAGTTGCATTTTATTTTTAGCAGAAATTCCGAATCTAATTTTTAGGTGTTGAGACTTTCATTGCCTGTATTCTCAATAAAATAAACTGTTTCAGGGTAGATCGTTGTTCTTTGGAATTTCGGTTTAGTATTCTTGTTCAGTACTAATTTAGAATTTTGTGTCTAAATTAGAATACTGAAAGCGTAAGAAATAGCGGTAAATCGAATAACATCTTGATTTTCCCGGGCGTAACATTGTGCAGAAATCAAAACTAAGCACAATGAAAAAAATCTATGCTATCCTGATCGCAACGTTAATAGTTGCAGGGGTTTTACCGGCTCAAACTTGTACAGCATCATTTAACTGGACACAAACACAGAACAACGTAATTGCATTCTCAAACACATCAACACCAGCTAACCTTAGTTCCTTTTGGACATTTGGCGATCAGCAGGTAAGTTATTCCACCAACCCGATTCATAACTACGTAAATCCAGGTACATACTATGTATGCTTAACTGTAGTTGATTCTTCAATAGGTTGTCAGGATTCCTACTGCGATACTGTTGTAGTAACTGGCACAAGTGTTCCGTGTTCGGCATACTTTACATGGATGCAAAATTCGGCAGCAACAATTTCATTTGCCAATTCTTCAATGCCCACAACTTCGGGATATACATTTCAGTGGTCTTTTGGCGATAATCAGATGAGCTCTGCGGTAAGTCCAACGCATACATATACTACTCCGGGC
>CALRTD020000082.1:0-11643 GCA_943371015.1 Synechococcus sp. UW140
AATCACTATGTAAGTTATTACCGGAATACGTTCCAGCACGGCGGCATATCGCTTGAGGAAATGATTATTCCGTACATCACATTGAGTCCGAAATGAGCCGCTTTGTAACAGCTCCGCTTTCGCTTACCGAACTTCCCGCCGCCGCCGCACAGCTTTTAGCTGCATTTCCGGAGCGGCGGGTTTTCGCATTTCACGGGCAGTTGGGAGCGGGCAAGACGACATTTATAAAAGCACTGTGCGCCGAGCTGGGTGTAAAAAGCAATATGTCGAGCCCGTCGTTTGCGCTGGTCAATACTTACGAAAGCAGCCGGGGTTCTGTGCATCATTATGATTTGTACCGGCTGCGTTCGGCGCAGGAGGCATTTGATGCCGGGCTGGAAGAAGATGTATGGAGCGGGGCGTATTGTTTTATTGAGTGGCCGGAGAAGGCTGCGGAGTTGTTGCCGGATGATGTGGTGGAGGTGTTTTTGGAAATTGTTGGGGAGTTGCGGGTGATTGAGGTGAGGTAAATGATTTCTGTGCACAGACTTGGGTTAGCATTACATTAAAACCTTTAAAAGTAAAGCAGTCAATACTTCAGTTGCGGAGTGTGTAAATCCTCAAATCTGCTGATGCTTCCTGCTGCTGATGCTTGTAGGTTTGCTTAAAATTCTGCGATCTGCAGAATGGATATGCAATGGCTATGAGATATGTTTCGGGTTTAATTCCTGAGGAAACTAAAGTGCTTCCCGGTTATTTTAAAGGCAGTATTTACGCACAGAAAAACAACAGCAGTGTGCTAAATGCACTGTCGTGGCTATCGGGTTTACTTTTGTTTCTTGCTGCGGCTATGAATTTTCGGCATCCTGTTCTGGCTGCTTTGATGCTGTTTACAGGTTGGCTGATTATTCCGCCCGGGCATACTTTTGTTGAAAATCGTTTTCGCTTTCGGTTTACAACAAGGTTGAAACTGATTGTGCTCTTTTTGCTGATGACAATAATACTGCCGCTTTTTCTGCATTATCAAACTATTGATCAGCAGCATATTTTAGCGCAAAAAGCAGCCGAAGAAAAAGCAGCCGCCGAGAAGATCCTTGCAGCAAAAAAAGCAACTCAGCGAAAAGACAGTATTCGGTTTTACATCAGCCGAAGTCATGATTTAAAAAAGCAGAAAAAAACTGCGGCAGCTAATATTCAAATTGATCGTGCAAATTCATTTGCCGTTTCGGCTGATGAAAAAGCGCTGATACAAAAAGAGCGAACGCGGTTTGCCGTTCAGGATGCAATTGCACTCGTACAATCGGCTAACTACAAAGCGGCATTGCCGGAGTTAAACAAACTGCTTTTTGCCGATCCCGCAAATAAAGAATTGCTGCTGAACAGAGCTATTTGCCTGAGTAAAACCGGGAAAATAGCAGAAGCCGTGAATGATCTGAAACCGCTGATAGCCGACGGAAATACCCAAGCTCAACTACTTTACGATAAAATAAATCCTGTGCGCCAGCGGGTAGCATACTATGTAACACGCTGCTGCGACGGAACAACATCAAACTCAACCGGAAGAGGAACATGTTCGCACCATGGAGGTGTTTGTAACTGGAGTGAGCCGGTGTACGAACAATACAGAAAATACTGATGATGAGTTCAAATGTATATCAGGTGAGGCCATTGGCTCAGCGAAGTTTTTTTCAAAAACTATTTAAACAGCATCCCGAAGAAAATGCAGTTACAGAACTGAATAATCTTCTGGCTACAAAAGCAATCAGTGCAATTACTGACGCTGATATCAGTGCTATTGAGAAGAATTACAGTATTCGTCTGATCAAAGAATTTAAACTTAATCTGGAAGAGTTTTACGCCGTTTATCTTCATCATTGCCTTGCCGATAAAGTACTCAGCGAACAGGAAATGGCAGACTTGCTTCATCTGAAATATCTTTTACGTTTGGATGATAAAACAATTGAGAAGCTGCACGCAATGCTGGGTGAAATGATATACCGCCAATCGTTTGAAGCAGCTGTAGCCGACGGAAGGCTTACCCCTGCCGAGAACGAGTTTCTGAATAAACTTGAAGTCACACTGCGTTTACCAAAATCTTTGGCCGACAAAATTTCGGCTGAAACACGCATGAGTTTTATTGAGAATTATGTTTCGGGAGTTATTGCGGATCAGCGTCTATCGCCTGCCGAAGAACAGGAAATGAGTGCCATAGCCGCCAGTCTCAATGTTAATGTTCAGCTGAGTGCACAAACCAAAGAGCAACTCCGGAAACTTAAGCTTTACTGGGCGATTGAGAATTTACAACTGCCCATTGTGCATGCTGATATACAGTTACAGAAAAACGAAGTGTGTTATTTCACACAAACTAATGTTAAGTGGTTTGAACGCCGAAGAGTGAGTACCCGTTCAACTAGTCTGGGATACCGTTACAGCTTGAAACTTGCAAAAGGGTTTTATCTGGGCTCCCGTACATCGTATGTGAATACTAGTTCAACCGAAGCATTGAAAGAAGTAAACAGCGGAAACTTGTATCTGACCAATAAGCGTTTAGTTTTTGTCGGTATAAATAAGAATTCAACCATCAGACTTGAGCGGCTGGTGCAGTTTACACCCTTTACCGATGGTGTTGAGCTGGACAAAGATTCGGGCAAAAGTCCGGTTTTGCAGTTGCGAACAGATGCTGATCTGTTTTGCATGATTCTCGGTCGGCTGCTCAATGAAAGGTAATTGCTTTAATTCCTTTGTGGTTTCAGCCGTTTCTTCAATATGCTTTGTTGTTTTGAATTTTGCCGCAGGTAATTTCCTGCTTATCAGCAATGCACCAGTTGCAAAAAACGGAGGTTGTTTTGTATCGGCCGGTACGGTGGTGCAGTAGTTAAATGTGAGCAGAGGTAATTCACTGATCTCAAAATAAACCGTATCTTCACACATCAAAGCCGGAGCGTCTGATGTCCGGCACTCTGCAATACCAGCCGTACACGAACCACCGTATGAAAACTTCGCGCGATGTGCTTTTGTCGCTCACCAAGGGCGCACTGATGCCTCAGGAGGAAATGCTGGAAGTTGCCCGCAAAAAGGGCAGTCTCCGCATTGGCATTCCCAAAGAAATTACTTTTCAGGAAAACCGCGTTTCGCTTGTGCCTGATGATGTGGGGCTGCTGATCAATCACGGTCACGAGGTAGTTGTTGAAACCGGCGCCGGTAAAAACGCTAATTTTCAGGACAACGATTACAGCGAACATGGGGCACGCATCGCTTACACTGCGGAAGAACTTTATAAAGACTGCGAAATTATTCTCAAAGTAGCACCTCCTTCGCTCGATGAGATTGGCTACATGCAGCCGAAACAGATACTTTTTTCAACGCTTCAGTTACCCGCACAACCCGAAGATTTTGTGCGCCGGCTGATGGATAAAAAAGTAACTGCCATTGCTTACGAATGGATTAAAGATGAAGACGGTGTGTTTCCTGTTATCCGCTCAATGGGCGAAATTGCAGGCGGCACATCTATACTTATTGCGGCTGAGTTATTGAGCAATGTAAACAATGGACAAGGCTCTATCCTGGGCGGTATTGCCGGAGTAGCGCCAACCGAAGTGGTGATTCTTGGTGCCGGAACAGTAGGCGAATACGCCGCACGCGCAGCCCTCGGACTGGGCGCAACTGTAAAGGTTTTCGATAGTTCAGTGTATCGTTTGCGCCGTTTGCAGAACGTGCTGGGCACACGAATTTTTACATCAACAGTTCAGCCTAAGGTGCTCGCCAAACACCTCAAAACAGCCGACGTCGCCATTGGTGCCATCCGTGCATCAGGAGGCCGTACGCCTTGCATTGTTACAGAAGAGATGGTGCAGGACATGAAAACCGGTTCTGTAATTGTTGATGTAAGCATTGATCAGGGCGGATGTTTTGAAACATCAAGAGTAACCAACCATACCAATCCTGTTTTCCGCAAGCACGGCGTTGTACATTATTGCGTACCAAACATTGCTTCGCGTGTATCGCGCACAGCATCGTATGCACTCAGTACAATTTTCACGCCTATTCTTATTAATATAGGCGAAGAAGGCGGACTCGGCAATATGCTGCGCCACAGTTCTGGTGTACGCAACGGTGTTTATTTTTACAACGGAATTCTTACCAATAAATACCTTGGCGAGTTGTTCAATCTTCCCTCAAAAGATATTGATCTGCTGGTGGCCGCATTGTAATTACGTATGACCTGGAAACGCCGCATTTTGCTTTATGCCTTCGGGTTTGGTCTCGGAGCGCTGATTTTATACATTGCTTATGGTGATCGGGTGCTCGATGGCTGGACACCTGCAAGCCGCGTAAGATCACTGATTGCGAACCCGCGTACATTTGATGCCGACAGCACGGCACTGTGCAAATTAGGCTGTGTTGGTGTTACTATCGATCAGCTTCGCGCAGCGATTCCGAATGCTGATGTAGATCTCTCACGCAGCAATGTAAAAAACGAAGCCCCCTGCCACGAGTACCTGCTCAATTGTCCGGTAAACGGTAAAAATGTAGAAGCCTATTTTTCGGCATGTCAGAAAGACTCTACTATTCGATTGCTGAAAGTTTCTGCTCCCGACAATTGCAAGTGTAATTAATCAATATTTTTTGTGGGATTTTTTGCTGTTTGATGCTTTGAAAGCAGCAAACAGTTCGCCAATGGTAGTGGATAGTCTTTATCATTGATTTTTGCAATCAATAATCGCGATTATTTTATTAACAGAAACACATATCTGTCACACACCAGCGAATTTCCAGTTAACAGTGCCGAATATACATTTGCAGAGCAATCGCTTTTGGGGCGAACTACATTGCGGATTCACCAACATTATCATCATGAAAACGCAACGAAAAATGATTGCAGCCGGTCTTTTACTGATCGGTTTGCTGACAACGAGGGAGTTGTCGGCACAATGCACAACGTATGATTTTAGTAGTTCTGCAGGCTGGACACAGGTGGGTACTGGAGTATCAATTGGAACCGGCCAGGTAAATTTTGCAGGTGCTGCTGACGGCGGGGCGCCTCGTTATGTTTACACAACATTTACGCCCGCGCTGAGCAATACATCATGGTATTGTGACTTTGAATTTACCCCGGTTTCAGGCAATGGCCCTGCACATACGCTGATTGCTTTCACAACATCATCGCCTTTTGTACCCAGTGCAAGCGGAGATTATACAACATCTCCTTTCAAGTACAGCAATATGAATTGCATTGAAGTGGCTTTGTTGGGACCTGCCGGAAACACTAATGTTTCAAGCTGGGGAGTTTATGCCCGCGCCAAGCAGTTTAATCCTTCTTTTGCTTATGGCTATCCGCTGTCTTTTGTGCCGTCGTACAGTCAATCATCAACAATAACTCTTCCCGCAGGTTCTGCCAATGTAAAGCGTTACATGCGTATACAGCGTCTCGATGCCACACGCTGTAAACTGAGTATGTATTCAGATGCTGCCCGCACTGCACTTATCGGAAGCTCTTGTTTTACGATTCCTTCAGGCATTACTGGACTCAATGCTGTGCAGGTTGGTAATCAGCCCGAAGGTTCTTCAACCCGTACATTCAATGGAAGTGTTGACAATATCACCTTCTGTAATCTTAATCCTGCTCTCACAGGACCTTCTCCCTTGTGTACAAATACTTCAGGTATCTACAAACTCAGCAACGGTAACAGTAGTATTACGGCCAACAATGGTTTTCCCGGATCAACCGGATTTACGTGGTCAGCACCGGCGGGTTCTACACTAGGTAATGGTACCGGCGGAGCAAATTTCACATCAGGAACAGGTAATGGTTCTCAGAACGGTATTTCTTTGGGTGGTTCAGGAACGGTTTCTTGTGTTGTGAATTATGGATGCGCTACTGTTACTTACACAATGTCGGTTACTGCTGTTCAGCCGCCAACGGCTTCAATAATTGCAAATACGTTCTATTGTTTTGGATCACCCATTAACGTAAACGGATCATTATCAACAAATGAAACGAGCTATTTCTGGTCGGCTGCACCCTGCAATTCAAGCGGAGTAATTACCGGCGCATGGGTCAATCAGGCAACACAAACAGGAACTGCGGGTGTCTATAATATCACGCCATTGCTCAATCTGCCGCCTTTTGCCGTTTGTTCGCTGCATTATAAAATCAGACTCACGGTTTCAAATCCAACTTGTGGTTCAACAACTACAACTTGGAGTAGCTTTATTACAATTAACAGAGCGCCCGACATGAACGTTGGTTTTGTACCTGTGCTTTGTCCCGGTGCTTGTGCCAATCTGGTTGTTGGCGGAACATGCAACAGCAACACTACTTATACGTGGTCGCCTACAAGCACTTTAAGCTGTAGTGTATGCCCGAATCCGGTTGCCTGCCCAACAGTAACCACTACATATTCAGTTACCGGAACAACTCCCGGATGCCCTACCGGAAATGCAATAGTTCCCGTTACAGTAAGTACACTCACTGCCAGTGCCGGCCCCGATATTTTCATGTGCTGTAATCTCTTTGATACACTAGAGCCGGTAATTTCAGGCGGAACACCTCCTTATACAGTAACATGGTCACCTTCAACTGATTTGTTCTGTCCCGGCGTTGGTCCATACACTCCCGGAGCATGCACGGATCCTGTTGTCCGCACTTGTACAAGTAACGTTTACACGCTAACAGTTACAGATGCAGCAGGATGTACTGTTACCGATGTCATGAATGTTATTATTAATTGTCGTACCGCAGCGCCGGGCAGCTTACAAACAAATGAGGAGACACAACCAATTTCAGTATATCCGAATCCGGCCGCAAACGAATTACTGGTAAATACCGGATCAGAAACAGCGAAGTCTATTCAGGTGACAGATATAGCCGGACGAACTGTGCTTCAAATGCAGCCGCTGAATTCGATGGTGAATTTGAATACTACTGAACTGCAGGAAGGCGTTTATCTGATTCGTATTGAAACAAGTCACGGTATGGAAACACGTGAGATAATTATTAGCCGATAATATAACCCCGAGGAACCGCGTTTAATGCCGCCGGGGAGACTGTTTACTCAGTCTCCCCGGCTTTTTTATACGAATTAGTGCTAAACCCTGAGCTACTGGCAGTAGAAATTTCCGGGCCGGCAATTAAAAATTGCGCTTGAAATTAAAAAATGAGTTACCTGTAAATACAAGAGTTTTTGCTCATTTTGCTTGTATTCAGGGTGTTGAGGTTTTCGTTTGCCATAAAATCCCGGTTTTTGTAGTGTGGAAAAAACCAAATGAATGCCCTATATTCATGTCGCCTCAATTAAAACCTGACAATCAACCCAATACCATCAACACCAGTGATGAAGCAATTACGATCAATCGGATTCCTGATGCTGGCTGCTGCGGCCACACTCAGCGCACAAACACAGCAAGAATTTTCCGGAAATCAGGCCGCCAAGGTTTGTCCGGGAAGTGCTTATGTGGTTATTAATCGCCAGTCGAATGTTCCTTCGTTCATCCGCTTTACTCAGGATGCGAAATACACCGGAACTGAAATTTTTGATGTACTGAAACCTGTACTTCAGCTTCGTGCAGAAGACACCTGGCAAGTTTATCGCACAGATCGTGATGAACTTGGTTTTACGCACAAGCGCTATCAGCAATATTACAACGGTGTAAAAGTAAAAGGTGGCGAGTATCTGGTGCACGAGCGTGCAGGACGGGTTGAATCGGTAAACGGAATGTTTTTCGATAACCTGCAGTTGCCGTCAACACCTGTTATTGATGCCGGTCTTGCGCTCAGCCGCGCACTTTCACACATTAATGCACAGCGTTACAAATGGGAGATGCCGGAAGAAGAAGCATTGCTCAAGCAACTCAACAACAATCCCAATGCAACTTATTACCCGATTGGTGAATTAATGATTGCTGCTGCACGTGGCGATATCTATAAGCGTGATATGCATCTCGTTTGGGCATTTGATGTATATGCCGATGCTCCGCTCAGCCGTCGTTACATTTATGTGGATGCAACAACAGGAGAAATTGTACATGAAATTGACCGCATCTGCCATGCTGATGTAAACGGAACTGCAGGAACACGTTACAGCGGATCACAGCCTATTGTTTGCGATCAAACCGCTGCCAGTTCATATCGCCTGCGTGAAGCTGGTCGCGGACTAGGTGTTATTACGCTTGACATGAACAATGGTACAAGTTATGGCGGCTCTACCGATTTTACGAGCACCAGCACAACCTGGTCAAGTACAGTTGATGATGTTGCTTATGATGCACATTGGGGAGCTGAAGAAACTTACGATTATTACACATCACAGCACAACCGAAATGGCATCGATAACAATGGTTTTGCCATGTACTCGTATGTGCATTACGGCAACAATTACAACAACGCATTCTGGGACGGTCAGCGCATGACCTATGGCGACGGAAGTCAATCGCCGGGCGGTTTTAACCCGCTTACCAGTCTCGATGTTTGCGGTCACGAGTTTACGCACGGTGTTACAGAATACACCGCAAACCTCGATTACTCCTACGAGTCAGGCGCACTCAACGAATCATTCTCTGATATTTTCGGAACTGCCATTGAGTTTTATGCAAAACCGGCAACCGCAAATTTTCTTGTAGGCGAACAGATCAGCGTTCCTGCCGGAACACCGCTGCGCAGCATGAGTAATCCTAACCAGTACGGAGATCCTGATTGCTACACCGGCACAAATTACTACACCGGCACTGCCGATAATGGCGGGGTACACACCAACAGCGGAGTGCAGAATTTCTGGTATTATCTGCTATGTCAGGGCGGAAGCGGTACCAATGATCTCGGCAATACTTATGCTGTAATTGGACAAGGCATTACAAAAGCTTCGGCCATTGCTTATCGTAATCTCTCTGTTTACCTTATCAATACTTCGCAGTATGCTGATGCCCGCACGTATGCAATGCAGTCGGCGCAAGATCTTTACGGAGCCTGCACACCGGAAGTAACAGCAACAGCCAATGCCTGGTATGCTTGCGGAGTTGGTGGTCCTTATTCTGCGGTAGCTTCTGCGACTTTCTCAGCAGATTTAACTTCAACTTGTTCTGTTCCGGCAGTTGTCAATTTCACCAATACCAGCAGCAACATCAGCAATGCCGTTTGGGATTTTGGTGATAACACAACAAGCACACAGTTCAGCCCGGCGCACACCTATACACAACCGGGTAACTATACCGTTCAGCTTATTGGCAGCGGAGCTTGCGGTACAGATACCATTTTGCAGACCAACTATATTTCGGTTAATCCTCCTGCAGCGCCGGTTGCCACTGGTGGTTCAACCTGCACAGCCGGCCCGGTAACGCTTAGCGCTTCAGGTCCCGGAACATTATATTGGTTTGCACAACCCACCGGCGGAACTTCGCTTGCTTCGGGAACAAGCTATACAACACCAAGCATCAGCACGACTACAACCTATTATGTACAGTCGCAAACTGCACAAGCTCCCGGAAATGTTGGCCCGGCAAATAACAACTTCGGAACAGGAGGCCAGCACAATAATACATCTACACAGTATTTGGAATTTACAGTTTATCAGCCGTGCACATTAGCCACTGCTGTAGTTAATGCGGGCGCTTCCGGAAACCGCACCTTTATACTTTGGGACAATCAAGGCAACCAGATTACACAGGTTACTGTTGCTGTTCCCGCAGCAGGTGTACAAACGGTGAACGTTAATTTACCGCTTACCCCCGGCAGCTACCGTATTGGAGGCTCACAGATGAATCTCTACCGCAACAACAGCGGAGCAAGTTATCCGTATTCGCTCAACAACGTTGCCACTATCACCGGTTCATCTGCAGGTTCTGCATTTTACTATTACCTCTATAACTGGACACTTAACCTTGCCGATTGTATTGGCCCGCGTGTTCCGGTTACAGCTACAATTGGCAATCCGGCCGTTACTTATGTGACCACCGATTACGATACAGTTTGTTCTACACTTTCAGCGTTCCCGCTCACCGGCGGACAGCCCTCAGGAGGAACATACAGTGGTCCGGGAGTAAGCGGAGGTAATTTTGATCCGATGACCGCTGGCCCCGGACTTCACACACTTACCTACACTTACATTGACCAGAACAATTGTACAACCACAGTGGCCAGTAATGTTTGGGTTGATGTTTGCACCGGAGTTTCAGCAGCTTCTGCCGGAAGTCTTTCAGTAAGCGTAATGCCCAATCCGTTCAGTGCAGATCCTGTGATAAACATTGCAGGAGCAGATGCCGGCAAAGAAACAGTAATTACGGTTACTGATCTCTCAGGTCGTATCGTATTTTCATCAAGAATCATTGCTTCTGCCGATCAGCGTTTGCAACTTGCTACTTCGGCATGGGCATCAGGATTATATATGATTCAAGTGCAAAACGGAAACAACCGTCTTACACAGCGAATTGTTAAACAGTAATCAAGATTACTACGTATAAGAAACTCCGGGAATACTCTATTCCCGGAGTTTTTATTTATACAGCAAATATGCTTCGTCCGGCCGATAACTGGTTTCTTTCTCACACAGAACCTTCACGAAGTTGCCTTCATCAACTTCGCCAGATTATTCTTGCTTACAGACCGGATATAACAGAAAAGCTGAGTTACGGGATGCCAACGTACTATGCCGGTAAAAAGCGATTGGTATATCTCTGGTATCATAAAACACATCATTACCCTTACATTGGTTTTATAGATGGGAAATTGCTGAATGAGCCGGATTTATTGGCTGAGAACAGAAGCCGGATGAAAATATTTCCAGTAAACCCTTTACAAGATTTGCCCCTTAATAGAATACATAAGCTGCTTGAAACAGCACTAAATCTCCCTGAGCGTGTAAAGTGATAAATGTAAAGTGGAGAGTGAAAATCAGGATTCTTCAGCAAGCATACAAAATGAAAAGGTTCGCATTGCGAACCTTTTCATTTATCATTTTACACCTTACACTCTTCACTCTCCACTTTTCACTTCCCCTTACGTCTCTGTTTTTCCTTGATAATAAGGCTGAGCTCGCGGCCGGTTTGTCCTTTTACACTGGTGTTTTCCTGAGCGCGGCGGATAAGGTAAGGCAGTACATCACGAACAGGGCCGTAAGGCACGTACTTGGCCACATTGTAGCCGGCATGCGAGAGATTGAAGCTGATATGATCACTCATACCTAAGAGCTGCGAAAAGTAAACGTGCTTATGATTGTGCGGTATTTGCTTTTCGTCGAGGAGCGCTGCAAGTAACTGTGAACTCTTTTCGTTGTGTGAGCCTGCGCATAATGCAAGGCGTTCAATATGATCAACGCAAAAACGCAGTGCCAGATCGTAGTCGCGGTCGCTGTTTTCTTTTGTATCCTGAATAGGTGAGGGGTATCCCATTTTAGCAGCCCGCTCACGCTCTTTTTCCATATAAGCACCGCGAACAAGTTTGGCACCCATGTAATATCCTTTTTGCTGTGCCAGCGCGAAAGATTTCTTGAGGAAATCAAGACGGTCTTTGCGGTAAAGCTGGAAGGTGTTGTAAACAATCGCTTGATCTTTGTTGCAAAGCGCCATCATTGCATCAGCCAGATCGTCGATAGCTTGCTGGATCCAGCTTTCTTCGGCATCAATAAAAATGGGCTTTGATGCATCACGTGCAGCTGTACAAATCTTCTCAACACG
>CALRTD020000083.1:0-11606 GCA_943371015.1 Synechococcus sp. UW140
GTAAACGGCCGGGTGTAGCCACAACAATATCAACACCGCGGCGAAGCATTTCTTCTTGCGGACGTTGTGATACACCTCCGAAAATTACTGCTGAACGAAGTCCAACACCTTTTCCGTAAGCAACAAAACTTTCATTGATTTGTGAAGCCAGTTCGCGTGTAGGTGCAAGAACAAGCACTACAGGTTTACGGTGTTGCGGGTTCTGATGTTCGCCCGAAACAAGTTGAATTATCGGCAGTGCAAATGCGGCAGTTTTGCCGGTGCCGGTTTGTGCCATCCCGAAAACATCTTTTCGGCTCAGCACATGAGGAATTGCCTGTTGCTGAATAGGCGTGGGTTGTACATAACCTTCGTTATGAAGATTCTGCACGAGTTGAGCATTGAGCCCAAGTTCATGAAATTGCATTTCTAATAAAATTTGATTGCCCCGTGCGTCAGTTCGTTTGGCAGTGAAACTAGGAAAGTGATTTCGGGGACGCGAGGCTGTTGATATGCCTTGAGGCAGAGATAAACAGAAACGATATAAATTGAAATCTGTTACAAAGATAGGTAATAAATCATAAATGAAACCTTTTTTGCGTTTATTAACTCAGACTGCAACTTCGGGAAGTAAAAATGTTTCACCTAAATTTATTCAATGAAAAATAGTGTTTCTGTTCTGCTCTGTTTATCTGTACTGCTTGCGCTGTCTGCTTCAGGGCAAAATCAGAATCTTATTCCCAACCCGGGTTTTGAGGAATATATTCAGTTGCCCGGCGGCGAGTATTTTGGTAAACAATGCCTGAAAACATGGACAGTTCCGATTGGCGGCAGCGGACGCGGCGATTATTACCATAAAAATGGTGTGCGCGGTTATCGTCCGTCGGGAAACAGTTACGGTGTGCAGCGTGCTTATGATGGTGTTGCAATGACTGCGATTTGTAATTACACCGGATTCAAAGAATATCTGCAGGTGAAATTAATTGCACCTCTTGTTCGCGATAGTGTATATGTGTTTACAATACATATCAGTTGCGCAGATCATGTATTGCCAAGCGATTATCTCAATGATTTTGGAGTTGTTTTTTCGGAAGTTGCAGTTCCTGTTTACGATGGAAATCTGATGCTTGAAAAAGCGCCGGATATATGGTGGTATGATAGTTTGGGATATAACAACAGAAACAGCTGGACAACACTAACAAAGGTGTACAAAGCAAAAGGAACTGAAAGCGTATTGCTGTTTGGTTCATTTCTTTGGAAAGAACAAAAAACCGGAATCCTGCATGGCGATTTACGCGGAGTTAGTAATACACACTATTACATCGATGGTGCTGAGCTTCGTTTGCGCGAACCTGTAATTAATGGAGCAGTAAATGTTGATTCTATTTTTACTTCTGGGAATGCTCTTGTGCTCAGAAATCTGAATTTTGCCACAAACAAATCAACGCTTGATTTGAAGTCAACGAAAGATTTGGATCAACTCGCAATGTATCTTCAACGAAATCCGTCAAAGAAAATTTTAATTACCGGACATACGGATAATGTTGGTGATTCGCTTTCAAATGAAAAGCTCTCTTTTGAGCGAGCCGAAAGTGTAAAAACTTATCTGATTAAAAAAGGGATCAATAAAAACCGGATGCAAACCGACGGAAAAGGTGAATCACAACCCATCATGCCGAATCATCTTGAAGGCGGAAGATTACTGAACCGAAGGGTTGTGATTGAAATTATAGCTGAATAAATAAATCAGGATAAGTATTAATGCGAGATTTGATCGCAGCTTAAATTCAAGCTGTAAATTTGTCTGACTATGCATCAGATAGAACCTTTCTTTAACTGGCGCCATCTGTATATGGCCGAAGAAGATGAACGCTCGCCGTTTTATGGACGTGAGTACAGTGAGTTTGAGTTTACCAATCAGGTATATAATTATTTACTGCATCCGCAGTGGGATGAATTTGGCTCTTCAACACTTTTCATGAAACTGCTTTTTGCTGATTATGAAGAAGGTTACTGCATCATTGAACTGATTGGAGAATGGAATGATGCACTATACAATGATATCATGATTCTGAAGCGCGATTTCGCTGAACTACTCATGCAGGAAGGCATTACCCGATTTATTTTTATTGGAGAAAACGTACTTAACTTTCACTACTCAGATGATAGTTATTATGAAGAATGGTTTGAAGAAGTGGAAGACGGATGGATTGCATTTCTAGATTTTCGCGAGCATGTATTACGTGAAATGAAACAGGCACGAATCGACTGGTATGTGCATTGGGGCGGCGCACTTGATGATATGCCGTGGCGCACATTTAAACCGCGACAATTATTTAAAGCTGTGGAAAGAGAAGTACATACACGTATCGGTTGATGCGAGCAGAGATGTATTTCACGTTTACTTTTTACTCACAATTTCAATTTTCATGGTGAGTGTTTCACCATTCTCGTCAACAACAGTAAGTGTATGCTGACCTTCGGGCGGAGCAGCGGCAAACTGATGAATATCTTTTGTTTCGCCCACATATTCCTGATCCAGATGCCAGAACACTTTTGTGCCCGGCCGGCGGTGTGCAATTTCAAACACTACTTTTCCCGGCCGGCCATTTAGTTCGGTTGGAATGTACAGCTGCGTTTCATCGCGCGGATAAACAAATTCCATTGCTCTCGAAGTTCCGCCCGAACCCGCACAATCGCTGCGAAGCGGAGGAATAGCACGATACGATGGATTTTTTGTTTTGTAATAAAATTCCATTGCCGGCGGAAGCACAAACCAGGTAACGTGAAGCATAGTGGCAGGCGATTCACAATCGCTGGTTACACGATACAAACCTGATGCGCTGAGGTGTATTGTACGGTGATACGGACAGGGCGCTGTTTTGAGTCCGGCTTTAGGTACGCGCATCTTTTGTTTCGGACAAATATCAGAAGCACGATGTCCGCTTTCAGCACAAACATCAATTTCCTGCATATCGGTTTGCGGTTGTTCAAACCATTCGCCGGTGCTGAGCAAGCTGAAAATATCAAACATCACCGGTGCTGCAGTGGCAATACCTGTAAGCCCCGGCCGGCCTTCGCCATCGGCATTACCCACCCAAACGGCAACTACATACTTGGGTGTAACCCCAATCGCCCAGCCATCGCGAAAGCCAAAGCTCGTGCCGGTTTTCCACGCAATCCGTTTTGAGGAACTGAACTGTATCCACGCCGCTTCATCATCGGGGCGCGTGAGTTCGGCCATGGCTTCAAATGTGAGCCAGGTAGCCGCCGGATCAAATGGCGCACGTGCCTGCGCCGGAATCAGTGCAGTATCATTGCGTGTGCGTTCCCGGAGATAGTTTGCTGCATGAAAATCGCTGCGCTGGTTGCGGCCTGTTTTGTTGTAGTGATTCAAGTTACGCGCCATCGACGCATACGCTCCTGCAAGATCCCAGAGTTTTCCTTCGGCTCCGCCAAGAATGAGTGAAAGACCATAATCATCGGGAGGCCTTGTTATTGTTGTAAGTCCGCTGCGCCGGAGCAAGGTGTGAAAACGTTCAACCCTGTACTGCTGAAGCATTCGAACAGCAGGAACATTGAGCGAACGTGCCAGCGCCCGGTGTGCAGAAACTGCTCCATCGTAAGTGCGGTTGAAATTTTCGGGCGAGTAACCTGATAGATCTGTTGGAATGTCAGCTACAAGCGTATTCGGCAGGAGTTCGCCGTCGGTAAGCATTGCTGCGTAAAGAAACGGTTTGAGAATGCTTCCGGTGCTTCGCGGTGCGGTAATTACATCCACATCGTTGCCGTATTCATCGCCGGCAAGATCGGTAGTGAGCGGTGCGGGCGAGTTGCCTACATAAGCAAGCGCATTACCGGTTTCCACATCAAGCACGAGTGCAGCCGCATTGTGGATTTCATTTGTGCGCAGCGTGCGTGTATGCCGGGCTACAATGTTGCCGGTTTTCTCCTGCAAACTAAGATCAAGTGTGCTGTAAATAATTGTGCCTTCAAGTCCTTCTGCAGCCGCACGCTGAAGCAGGTGAGGAGCAATGCGCGGCAGCGGATACGGCGCACCGGGCAGGGGCTCCTGTTTCGCCAGATCACAGGTGCTGCGGTCGATGATTCCTGCAACAAAAAGCCGGTCGAGCAGCCTGTCGCGTTTCGCTTTCAGCCGTAACTGATTTTTACCGGGATAAATAAGCGAAGGACTGTTGGGCAGCACAGCCAGTGTAGCCGATTCGGCCCAGGAAAGTTGCTCGGGTGTGCGGCCAAAATAGCGCCAGGCTGCTGCATCAATACCAACAACATTGCTTCCGAAAGGTGCATGAGCTGCATAAAGCGCAAGAATTTCGTCTTTGCTGTAACGCAATTCGAGCCGCGTTGCCAGAATCAGTTCGATGCCTTTTTGCCAGAGTGTTCGGGGCGGATTTTTGCGCGACATACGAATGACCTGCATCGTAATTGTGCTGCCGCCGCTGACCACTTTTCCGCCGCTCATGTTTTGTTTCAGTGCACGACCCAACGCCAGCGGGTTTACACCGGGATGCTGACGGAAATTGCGGTCTTCAAACTGAATGAGGCATTGAGCGAATTTTTCGGGAGCGGCGGTGCGTTCCGGAAACCGCCATTGCCCGTCGGCCGCAATGCGTGCACCCAGCAATTGCCCATCGGCCGAAAGCAGCACGGTACTTTCGGGATCATCAAACAAATTTCGGGGAAGACAAAATGAGTAGGCGAGACAGATAATACCTAAAACAGCGGTATGCCGGCCGCGTTTTGATTTAAAAAAAGTAAATGTGCGCTGCAGCAGAGGTTTTATTCGGTTTGCAGCAACTTCAAAGGGCTTGAAGGACATACTGCAAATATAGGTAGTGTAAGGATGCTGCGGATCTGAATGTGATTTCTGCCTGATTTTAAAGAACCAGTGGTGAAAAATGAATGATTAATGCCGGATAACTAATTTACCTTTTTGTGAAAAGTCGTCTGTGCGAATTTCATAAATATAAATCCCATCAGGAAGCGAAGAAATCATTATTTCGGTTGACTGATCAATTCTTCTGCTTAATACGTACTTACCAGTTATATCGAATAGTTCAAACTGATAAGCCTCGGCTGATGTGAAAAGGAATGAAATTTTATCATTAGCCGGGTTGGGATATACAATAGGCCCGTTCTTGTTAACTGAATTAGGATCCGGCAGATCTGTTATTGTACAATTTACTGTTGTGTTGACTGTTAGAGGTGTAGACGTTAAATTTAACAAACTGAAAACTGTAGTTGTGTTCAGAAGCGATGTTGTTTCAGCAGTGTCTGCAATTGTAGCTATACCTGTGGTTAGTGAAATTGGTGTAACTGTACATCCTGACAGAGGAACAGTTACGGATGAAGGGTTTGTTTTAATGAGTCTCGGATGCTGTGGTACGCTAACTGTGTTTGGGGCACTTCCCCAGATGATAATACTGCCATTGGGATTTCTGAATAAGTCAGCAGGTTTATAATGAACAGTTCCACCGGTTTCGTGTGCATTTGCCCATGGAGTATTCATATCTGCTAAAATAGCTTTGCCGGTTGATGACTCATAAAGAAGACCAATCGGATTAGCAGTGTCTTTATGCAAAGCAACAGCCGTAATTGGAGTGGAGTAGTTTATTTCAGTTCCGCTGAGTAACATGCCCGCACTGTTAAAGCGATAATATACAACACCTGATCCTTTTGAATTGAGTAAAGCATAAGGCATACCGTTAGGCCAAACAATCCAGTCCTGAGTTGTTGAGCTTAGTGTATCATTTGCTGTAAAGCGATGAGAAAAAAGGTGATTTCCGGCAGTATCTAAAACAATGACTTTTGTTTCGTTTATATTTCTGTGATAACCGCAAAGTGCAAGCCGTGATGCCGAAGTAAATTCAATATCCTGAATCAGATATGATGTTATACCTGTTTCTCGGGTCCAAATATGTTGTCCGAATGCAGTAAGTTTAATAACAAGAATTTTTACTGGCGGAGATCCCTGAGTTAGTAGATAATTTTGAAAACAAATGTATAAAGCACCTGCAGAATCTTCGGCAATCCCCTTACCATCTTGCCGATAATTGGCAATAAAGATGCTTTTTTGCCACAGCAAATTTCCGGCACTGTCAAGTTTAATTATGGCTGTACCTTGTGAAAGAGGATTGTTAGGAAGAATATAAAGTGCAGCAGTTATACAAAAACCATTATCAGTCGTTTCAATTATTTGCTGAGGATCGACTTTTTGGAAACTTGCATCCTGAATAATTCTTGCCCAAAGTAAGACTCCATTAGAATCAGTCTTTTGAAAATAAAACCAGTCTGTGCCAAAACTGATCCTACTGATTGTTGCATAACCATGGTCACTGCAATGAACCATTTTTACAGAATAGGAATTTGTTGGCGCAGCATAAGTTTTATCAAACGAAAGAATCTGAGAAAATGATTCGACCGAAATTGGATATACCGCAAGAATGATTATAAGCCGGAGAAGCATAATGAGTGCAAATTTACGTGATATCACTATTAATAAACGAGGTTGAGTTAAGAATGAATTTATATACGCGACTAACCATGAAATAACAGATTGCTGATTGTTGAAATGGCTTAAACCACCTACATTTACCCTCATGTATCCGCAACAAAAAGCACATCCCTGGCATGGAATTTCTTCCGGGCCGCAGGTTCCAGAAATTGTGACTGCTTTTATTGAAATTGTACCAACCGATACAATTAAATATGAAATCGATAAAGAAAGCGGTTACCTGAAAGTTGACCGTCCGCAGCAGTTTTCGAATGTTGTACCCGCTTTATATGGCTTTGTGCCTCGAACTTTTTGCGGAGATGAAACCGCTGCCTACTGTTCGGAGCGCTGCGGAAGACTTGTGCCAGCTGGCGACGGAGATCCGCTCGATATATGTGTGCTGAGCGAACGACCAGTTACGCATGGCGATATACTGGTTACTGCTGTTCCTATTGGCGGTTTCAGACTCATCGATAAAAATGAGGCCGATGATAAAATCATTGCCGTATTGAAATCGGATGCTGTTTTTGGGGCATACAAAGACATCAGCGAATGCCCTTCTGAACTAATTAACCGGCTCCGGCATTATTTTCTCACGTATAAAGTCATTCCCGGAGAAGCACGTGCACCAATTGAACTGGCTGCAATATACGGACGTGAAGAAGCACACGAGGTCATTATCAGAAGCATTCGCGATTATGACCAGTTGACCCGCAAAAATCTCCAGCAGTAAGCGGAGATTATTGGAGTGTAATCGGGCAGGGAACGTACTTTATCGAATTTTATTCCTCGAAAGGCAGGTTTCATTACCTTTATTATTAGCGGTCATGCAAATCCCTTATCTGAAATATTCTATTGCAACACCTTACATGCTGGTGTTGTTGATAATGCTGTTTATCTCAAAACAGGAATTATCAGCACAGCAATACAATTTTCATCATTATTCGGTTGAGAACGGTTTACCGCACTCGCAGGTTAATGTGGTGTTTCAAGACAGTTCGGGATATATCTGGGTAGGAACTGAAGGTGGTGCAAGTCGTTTTGACGGTAAAACGTTTGAGGTTTTTGCCTGCGGTGAGGAAATCCCCGGACATCAGGTTACAGCCATCAGTCAAGTTCCCGATGGTGTTGTTATTGCTACTGATAAAGGTATTGCGATATTCAGGGCCGGTCGTTTTACAACTTACCTTTTTCCCGAAAACATCACCTTTAAGAAGATAAATCTGTTTACAAAAGGTGTTGATGATGAGCTGATTCTTTGTACCGATCAGGGCTTGTGGAAGTTTGAATCGGGGAAATATCGGTTTATAAAAACGTCAACACCTATTGATCAGCTTTCAATTCGGGCTGCTTTTCTTGATGCTCAAAAAAAGCTGTGGATTGGCAGCGACCGGAATGGATTGTTCTGCCTTGAAAAGAGCAAAACAAGCTATACAAATTCTCCATTCCCGGATCAGGGCAAGTTTTCGTCGTTTAAAATCAGAGGCATCAGCGAAGTTGATAAAGGAATGCTGTGGATAGCTACATCAGACAATGGTTTGATGAGTTACGACGGGCAGTCGATGAGCACAGTTTCTTTACCTGCCGAGTTCAGTACACCGCATTTCACTTCGCTTCATCTTGACCAGAAAGGCGATGTTTGGCTGGGGACCTGGGGCAACGGTCTTATCCATTACCGCAATGGTATATTCCGCCAATTATCCAAGAATAACGGGTTGGGTGATGATGTTGTATTAACCTTGTTCAGTGATGTGCAGGGCAATATTTGGCTAGGCACTTATCAGCGTGGCCTTGTATTTTTCTACGGCGAAATGTTTGTGTCTTACACAGCAAAAGATGGTTTGCCCGATAATAACGTTCGCTCCTTAGTAACTGATATCAATGGAAATATTTGGATTGCAACTCTTGGCGGCGTTGCCATTTTTGACGGAAGCGAAATAAAGAGTTGGACGGATAAGAGCGGGTTAAGCAGCAACCGTATTGGCGCTATATCAACAGATCGTTCCGGTAAAGTATATGCAGGAACAATGAGTGGTGAGATAAATGTTTTTGAAAGCACCGATAAAACACCGGTAGTTTACAAACCACAGGCAGACGATAATCCTGGTGAAATTTTAAGTCTTTGCTGTGCTTCTGATGGCGCTTTGTGGATTGGTTCAGCCTCAAGAGGGTTGTTCAGAATGAAAGACGGAATTATTAAATATGTTAATGTAGGTAACGAACTGTTACAAAATTCGGTTTGGTCAATTTATGAAGATGTTGAAGGAACAATTTGGCTGGGTACCGCACGCGGATTGTTCAAACTAGACAAAGGAGATCTTGTTCGTCCGAAAGAAACAAACAAGAAAGACCAAGCCGATCTTGAGCAGGCAGTTTATGATATTGACGGTGATGGGACATATATTTATCTGGCCATGCACCGTGGTGGGATTTGGCGGTATGACCGCAGCAGACAGAAGTATCAGATTTTAAATAAAAAAGAAGGCTTAGGTTCTGATTTTGTTCGCGGTATTCAGTACAGCCCATCTATAAATCTGATGTATGTTACCACAATGCTGGGGCTTGACAGAATTATTTTTCGTGAAAACGATCAACTCATTCAGCATTTCTGGCAAAGTGATGGTATTGGTACATCCAACTTTACTCCCGGAGCACTCACCATAGATGCCAAAGGCCGTTTGTGGTTAGGTTCGGTTGACGGAGTTGTTATTTATTCGCCTGCACTTTCGAAAGAGAAAAATCTTACACCTCGTCTTGAGTTTAAGGAGCTGCAACTTTTCAATCAGTCGGTTGATGATTGGTCTGATTATACCTCATCAGGGTTGATGAGCGATGGTTTACCCGATCATCCTGTTTTTCCTTATGATGTTAATCATCTCACATTTGTCTTTACAGGCATTCAGTTTGGAGCTGGGGTAAATATCAGCTATCAGTATCAGTTGGTTGGTTTGGATTCAGGTTGGGTTAAACTCTCGAGCGGAAATTCAGTTAGCTTTCAGGGATTAGAGCCAGGCGATTATGTATTTAAACTGAGTGCCAGAAACAGTAACGGTTTTATCAGTTCAGAGCGCAAGTTTGAGTTTACAATCAGCAAGCCTTTTTGGAACACCAGTTGGTTTTTCATTTCTGCTATACTTGTAATTATTGGCCTTACTTATATCCTTTATACGGTTTACAGCAATTATCGTAATGAGTTTGTAAAAGATCAGAACACACTTGAATCGCATAATCTTACTTCAGGAAGATATATTCTTATTGCCGCAGGTGTGATTTATCCGCTTGCTTTAGGCATGATAGAAATTTTCATGGCAGCTGTTGATATGAATATGATACTGGCAACACTGCATGGATTTATCATGTTGGTTTTTGGTGCTCTTTCGTATTCAAATGCTTTTATAAAAAAGAGAACTATTTTTATTTCCAGAATAAACATTGGCCTGATGATGCTGCATTTGCTGTATCTGATCTATCACAATAATTTATCAGTAACTACAGTATTAGCGCTTGTTGTGGCCATGAGTTGCATTGGTCTTGTTTTCGACGCAATGCGTGATTTGTTAATACTTTCAATTGTTATAGTTACCACTTCAATTGTAATTATTTTAGTTGTTCCCGAGGAACTTCATCAGTATAACAGATGGATGTTTCTTCTGGCAGTAATTGTAACTCTTGTTATTTCATTCATTACAATTCTTATCCGACTTAACTTATTCAACCGGCTTGTTTTTGCCGATACAATCATTAACAACTCAAGAAGCATTGTACTGGCAATTGATAAAAAAGCCAACGTAGTTTTTGCCAGTCGCAGTATTACTTCTGTACTTGGTTATACATCAGAAGAAGTTTTGGGCGATGGCTGGTGGAAAGTACGTTCTGAAAATCAGGAAGAGAATGAAGAGCGAAAAAGATTAGTTCTTACTGATAAAGACGCGAATGAAACGTATGTAGTACCAATACGTGCCAAGAACGGTTCTATACGCTGGATACAGTGGCAGGATACTGTAATGGATGAGAATGTGAAGGTGGGAATTGGTCTTGATGTTACAGACAGACATCAGATTGAAGAACGTTACCGTGATATTGTTGAGTCGGCATCCGATATTATTTACACGGCAAATTATGGCGGCTTCTTTACCTATACAAATGATGTTGCCGTTAAAATTCTGGGTTATCCGCTTCAGGAACTTGTTGGCCGCCATTTCACAGAATTTATCCATCCTGATTGGGTGCAGGAAGTAACTACATTTTATGCCAAGCAGTTTCAGCGTAAGCTGCTTTCAACAAATCTTGAGTTTCCGGTAATTACCGGCGACGGTGGTATTGTGTGGCTTGGACAAACGGTGAGAATTATTTTTGATGATCTTGAACCGCTCCGTATTCGCGGGTTTCAGGCTATTGCACGAGATATTACTGAAAAGAAACAGTACGAAGAAGAGCTTGAAAAACTATCGCTTGTAGCAAGTGAAACAATTAACGGTGTGCTTATTTGTGATCCCGACAGTAATATTGAATGGGTGAATGAAGGGTTTACGCGTATTACTGGTTACTCACTTGCAGAAGTCAGAAATCAGCGAGCCGGTGATGTGCTGAAAGGCGAGAAAACAAACATGGCCACCATTTACACCGCTCGCGAAAAAGTGAGAACCGGTGAAGGCTTTGAAGTTGAACTTCTTGTTTACAATCGCGATGGCAATGAAATCTGGATTTCTGTTTCCAATACACCTATTGTAGATGAAAACGGGCGATTGCTGAAACAGATTGAAATTTTCACCGACATTTCTGAGAAGAAACGATATGAATTACAATTGAGCAGATATTCCAAAAATCTGGAGCTGCTCAATCAAACCCGCCAGCGCTTACTTGATGCCACATCAGTGGATATGATTGTAACCGGTGTGTTGCCAATTTACCTCGATCACATTCACGATGTAAGCAGGGTTATGTTGGGGCTTACCGATGCTTACCATGATCTGATTGAAGTGTTTTCACTTACAAAAGCAAACAATTCGAAACCAGAACTTACTTTGTTGCCGCAGGAGAATTTTATTCGTCTTGAGCAACTTCAGGTTTCGAGATACAGGCTGGTTGCTGATATGGTTGATGACGGAACGCT
>CALRTD020000084.1:0-11452 GCA_943371015.1 Synechococcus sp. UW140
CCAGAATCTGAATTGTTTCTTCGGGAGTAAAGTAGTTGCGTTCGCAGAACACATCGCAGTAATCGGCCAAACCTTCGGCAGCAGCTGCCGGAATGAGTTCGTTGGTGACCAGACGAATGTAACCGGGCTTATCGTTTTTAAATGCTACCGGAACCGCATGTGCTCCGAGCAATGTAGCTTTCACGGGAATCGGACTGCTTTGACGCAGGCGGCTGATGACACGGAGCATTTTCAGTTCGGCTTCGAGGCTCAGGCCGTAGCCGCTTTTTATTTCAATGGCACCGGTTCCGAGGCTGATAACTTCATGCAGGCGCTGCTGTGCGGCTTCAAAAAGCTCGTTTTCGGATGCGGCGGCCAAACGGGCTGCTGAATTAAGTATTCCGCCGCCGCGCGCTGCAATATCTTCGTAGCTGAGCCCGCGAATGCGGTCAACAAACTCACCCTCGCGGCTGCCGGCATAAACAAGGTGTGTATGCGAATCGCACCAGCTTGGAAAAATAGAGCCTTCTTCGGCATCCAGTACTTCAAGGTTAGTCCAGTCGCTGATGCCCGGCCAATTTTCCATTGTTCCGAAATCAGCAATTACACCATCTTCTACAGCCATCCACGCATCATTCAAAACCGGAAGAATATCCATTTCTTTTCCGGCTATACGTTCAGGGGCTGTTTCACGGGCATTTACAAGGGCTCCGATGTTTTTTATCAGCAATTTCTGCATGCTGCAAAGATGCCAAAAACCGGCGACATGATCATTTTCAGACAACCATTATCATACTCATGCGTCAGATGAATGTTAAAAATGTTCATTTCATCAAAAAGTAAATAGCCTACCATTTGTTCATTAAAAGTAACCACCTGAAAAAATATTTCCGTTTTAGCATCCATTTCTTAACAATCTCTGAGACAAATAGCACATTTTTGTTGCATATCCTATGAAACAGGCACTTTTCTTATTATGCACAACGTTGTTGTGTTCAACGCATTTTTATGCGCAAACTTCCGGCAAGTTTACCATCAGCGGAACTGTTCGTGAAGCTGGAAGTTTAGAAAAATTACCCGGGGTAACTGTTGCTAATTTGCGCACACGTTCAGGAACGGCAACCAATAATTATGGCTTTTACTCACTCACTTTACCTAAAGATACGGTAGAGCTGATTGTGAGCTATGTGGGCTACCAACCTGTAAAAAAGACATTTTATCTGAATGCAGATACGGTTATTAACATCGATCTCGGTATTATTGAATTGAAAACCGTAGAAATTTCTGCTGAACAGCAAGAGAGTATCAGCGAAAGCACTCAAATGAGTCAGGTTTCAATTCCCGTTGAGCAGGTCAAACAAATTCCTGCACTGCTTGGTGAGAAAGATGTACTCAAAGTCCTTCAGCTCATGCCGGGCGTACAAAAAGGGCAGGAGGGCAGCAGTGGCTTTTATGTTCGCGGTGGCGGTCCTGATCAGAATCTTATTATTCTCGATGATGCTACGGTTTACAATGCGTTTCACCTGTTTGGTTTCTTCTCTTTATTCAATGGTGATGCGCTGAAAAGTATCGAGCTAACAAAAGGCGGCTTTCCCTCTCGCTATGGCGGTCGTTTGTCGAGTGTGCTTGAAATGCAAATGAAAGATGGCGACCGGCAGAATTTTCATGGTGAAGCCGGTATTGGAATTATTTCATCACGGTTGCTGCTCGAAGGGCCAATTTTAAAAGGGAAGTCATCATTTGTTGTTTCTGGACGCAGAACTTACATTGACTTACTTACAATTCCATTTCAGAAAGCATTTAACCCGGATGTGCTTGCCGGTTATTTCTTTTATGATTTCAATGCTAAGGCAAACTATGAGATTAATTCAAAAAATACACTTTACCTGAGTGGTTATTTTGGTCGCGATAAGTTTTATTCGCGATTTAAAACCGGATTTGATGATGATCAGTCCAAAGCAAATTTATCGTGGGGAAATGCTACGGGTACAATGCGCTGGAATCATATCTGGAATTCACGTTTGTTCTCCAACACCTCTCTTATTTTTACTAATTATCAGTTAGGCATTAATGTTCGCGATGAGTTTGATAACGATTTTTTTGAACTGAACTATAATTCCGGAATTCGCGATTACAGTTTCAAATATGATTTTGATTTTGTTCCCAATCCCAAGCATTATATCCGTTTCGGATTAATGACTACTTATCATCAGTTTCGGCCCAGTGCTATTGTCATTAAAGACAGTTACGGTGGTAATCTTGAAGAAAAAGCACGACTTATTGAAGCTTGGGAATCGGGCATTTATGTTGAAGATGATTGGGCTGTAACGTCACGTCTGAAAGTCAATGCAGGTGTTCGCATTTCGCATTTTACAGCACAGAAGAAACACTATTGGAGACCAGAGCCACGTATTGCCGCCCGACTTATGTTGCGCGAGAATCTTTCACTGAAAGCCAGTTTTGCGGTAATGAATCAGTATCTGCATTTGCTTTCAAACACTGGTATTGGTTTACCAACTGATCTTTGGGTACCGGCAACAAAACGCGTATCTCCACAGCGTTCGTGGCAGGGAGCATTTGGTATTGCACAAGATATTCCCAAGTACAAACTTCTGCTTTCGCTCGAAGGTTATTACAAACGCTCTTTTGATATCATTGGGTATAAAGAAGGAGCAAGCTTTCTGGCCGTAGGCGATTTGGGCGAAAATGGCGAACCGGTGAGCTGGGAAGATAATGTTACTGCCGGACAAGCCTGGAGTTATGGGATGGAGTTTCTTGTGCAACGAAAGTTTGGCAAGTTTACCGGATGGATTGGTTACACGCTCTCATGGACACAATTGCAATTTGATTCGCTCAACTCAGGAAAAAAATTCTATGCCCGTTATGATCGCCGCCATGATCTTTCGCTGGTTGGTATTTACAAAATAAATGATCACATCACGTTATCGGCAACCTGGGTTTACGGAACCGGAAATGCAATCACACTGCCGCAGGCAGAGCTTTCATTACCTGTGCATTCGCCGGGAACAGTTCCTCCCGGAAACTCGTGGTTCATTACCGATTATGGCGCTAAAAACTCGTTCCGCATGTCGCCTTATCATCGTTTGGATATTGGCATTCAGTTTCATAAAAAACTGAAACGCTCGGAACGAACATTTGAGCTCAGTGCTTACAATGTGTACAGCCGTCTCAATCCATTTTTCTACTATGTCGGCTACGACCGTCAAGGCAACCGCCGCTTGCGACAGGTTTCGCTCTTCCCGATTATTCCTTCTGTATCATGGTCATGGAAATTCTAAAACCAATGAAACGTACATTCCTTCATTTACTGTTTGCCGCAGCGCTAATTCTTACCGGCTTCACATCGTGCGAAAGAGATGCAGATGTGGATCTTCCTGATGTACCGTCAAAATTGGCTTTGTCTTGCTTTATTTCTCCGCAGGATACCGTTATCCGTGCCTACGTAGCAAGAAGTATCCCGATTTTTAGCCTCAACAACGGTAATCTCAGTCCATTTCAGCCTTTTGATGGTGCAACAGTAGTTCTTTCCGGCAACAGCACCAGTATTCAACTCATCTTCAATCAAACAACTTTCATGTATGAAGTTCCTGCATCTGCATTCCCGATTGTAGCCGGTAATACTTACAGCATATCTGTAAGCGCTCCGCAATACCAAACACTGCAGGCGCAAACTACTGTTCCGCTTACTGCCCCATCAGATTTCAGTGCAACTTCTGTAATAAATATAGACTCAATCAATTATCCCGGCTACCCGCTTATCACTGCCGAAATTGATCATCAGTTTACAGATGTGTCGGGCGTGACGAATTACTACATGATTAATGCAACGATGGAAATTAACGACACTTCATCATCCATACCAACTCAGCATCTCGATTTGGCCAGATCTCTCGGGGATGATAACAATCGGGATGGTCAGCTAATCAGGGGCGGAATTTCAGTGAATACCAATATATATTACGATGCAATAGGAATTCGCATATTCCTGACCACATCTGATTTTGATTACTACGAATTTCATCGGACCATCTTTAACGGAAGTAATAATGGTGATCCATTCTCAGAACCGGCCCTTGTACATTCTAATGTGACAAACGGGTATGGAATTTTTTCCGGAATCCAGACAACAAGTATTTTGATTCCATTTTAGTAAGACGTTTTATCAACCTGTAAACGCTGATTTGGCAAACGCTGAATCAGCGTTTTTTTGTAAAAAAATCCCGACAGTTTTATTTTTGAATAAATAGTAAAGGCAACTTATTTACCTCAAAGCGTCTTTATTACGGTACTTTAAAACTCCTGATCATGAACATGTTATTCAGATTCTTACTGCTAGTAGTTATTTCAATTCCTGTTATTGGTTTTTCGCAGGATTCAATCAAAACTGAACGTAAATCAAGTTCAGTATTTAAGCGCATAAAGCAGGCACGTTATGATTCCCTTGAAAATCCACCCCGGAATGAAATCTTTTTCAACGCAGCTCCTTACGTAGTTTATTTGCTTGGCGGCAACATGGATGGTCCGCGACTGCAGGGGACATACAAGCGTGTGAACAAAAATTATTCGGGGGCATTGCGCTTGGGGTTGGGTGTTCAGCCCTCGGTGTATTCGAATTGGGGGAACATAGAAACAATACTTTATCCTGTTAATGATACATTCCGTATAGCAAACAGTTTTTGGAAATACAGTTCGCCCGCAGTTACTGCAAAAATTGGGTATGAGTGGCGGGGAGTGCAGAAAAAGCGATTCCAATTTTGGGCTGGTTTTGATGTAACCGGAGGAACTTTTTCAAGAAATTTTCAGTTGGTTGATGTTGAGGAATACAAAGACAGCGACGGAAACTGGAGACCCAATTACAGCCCCGGATCTCAGCCGATCACCTATTACGCTCAACATCATGAGCAGTACTACATGGCCGGAATGAATGTAAATGTCGGTTTGCGTTACACCATTAATCGTCATTTTTTGGTAACGGCTCAGGCCGGTTACGAAGCATTATGGATAACCGGGAAAAATTACACACAAGTTTCCCGCACTCAGCTGATCAACGGAAACGTATCGCAGTTCGATTTGAATATGCCGGGTATTGTTAACGAACTGGCTGTTGTTTTCAGGTTTTAACTTAAAATAATATCAGTATTAAAATGAAAAAAGGATTAATGCGGAGTTAGTAGCGCCGATTTATCCGAAGTTTTTGATACACTTGTGTTTATATACTGCTTTTGATGATGAAACTGAGAGCATTTTCTCTATTGTTTTCTGTAATTATTCCGATAATTATATCGGCACAGGACACCACAAAAATTGTTGGAAACAAAAACAACCGATTATTGTGGGTAAGAACTGTATCGCCTGATTCACTCACCAACCCCGGGCGCAATGAAATTTCACTGAACATAATCCCCGTTGCTCATTTTCTGATGGGTGGTTACGGCTATCAATACCGTCTAACGGCAATGTATAAACGTGTTGCTCCTGATTATCGCAGGGCATGGCGGTTTGGCGTTGGTGCATATAATTCGCAATATGATATTTGGGGCGATGATTTCAGACATATTTATTTAACCAGCGATTCAACCCGAACAGTGAACCAGTTTTCAATAAACGGAAGTCCTTCATTGCGCGCTAATGTTGGCTATGAATGGAGAGGCAAAGGCCGCCGAAAACTGCAAACATGGTTTGGTACTGATCTTATTGCCGGAGGATTTACCGAACAATACATTCTGTCTGATTATTATGAAATAAGAGACAGCACCGGTAGCTGGAGGCAGGATTTTGTAATTGGCCTGCGTGATTTTGAAATTTACGAGGCTAAACGTTCATTTTTTTTCCAAACCGGGGTTTCTGTAAATGCAGGTTTACGTTATGCACTGAACCGCTATTTTCTGATCAATTTTCAAACCGGTGCTGATGCGTTTGTGTATTTTGGAAGATCGTATCACCAGACTTCTCGTACAACGCTCGGCTCAGTTCAGAAAGCGAAATTTGGCTTTCATACCCCCGGTATTTTAAACGAGGTGGCACTGGTCTTCCGGTTCTGATTCATTCAGGGGAATTCTTTTACTTTTTTCGCAGGTAATACAGCTCCGAAACGTGTATTTTTGCTGCTATGGCTGGAAATACTTTTGGCGCACTGCTCAGGCTTACAACTTATGGCGAATCACATGGCCCGGCTGTTGGCGGTATTCTTGATGGTTTGCCTGCCGGAGTAGAAATAGATGCTGAGTTTTTACAGTTTGAACTTAGTCGCCGCCGTCCCGGACAATCGCGCATTGTTACTCAGCGGCGTGAGGGCGATAAACTGGAATTGCTGTCAGGCGTTTTTGACGGCAAAAGTACAGGAGCTCCCATCAGCTTTATGGTTCGCAGCGAAGATGCCCGCCCGCGCGATTACGATGCGCTGCGCGAAATTTATCGCCCTTCACATGCCGATTATACCTGGGATGCGAAATATGGTTTCCGCGATTACAGAGGCGGAGGACGCTCATCGGCACGCGAAACTGTTGCCCGTGTGGCCGGAGGTGCTTTGGCTAAACTATTTCTCCGGAATTCCGGAATTGCCGTTCAGGCTTATGTTTCGCAGGTGGGAGCCATTGCCGTGCAACAGCCGTGGAATGAACTTGATCTCTCGCAAACCGAAACCAATATTGTCCGTTGCCCCGATGCAGAAACCGCCGAGCAAATGATTCGCCTCATCGAAAGCATTCGAAAGCAGGGCGATACCATTGGCGGCATTATCACCTGCGTGATTACCGGTGTGCCGCCCGGAATTGGCGAGCCGGTTTTTGATAAGCTGCATGCCGATTTGGGGAAAGCCATGCTCAGCATAAATGCTGTTAAAGGTGTTGAATTTGGCTCCGGCTTTGCCTCTGTGGCACTCACGGGCTCGCAGCACAACGATGCTTTTCTGCCAGGCTCCGGAAATCGTCCTGTTGTAACCGCCACCAATCGCTCGGGCGGAATTCAGGGCGGAATCAGCAACGGCGAAAGCATTTATTTCCGCACGGCATTCAAGCCCGTGGCTACAATCATGCAAAAACAACGAACGGTCAACATCGAAGGAAAAGCCGTTGAAGTAATGGGCCGCGGACGGCATGATCCTTGTGTTGTTCCCCGCGCTGTTCCAATTGTGGAAGCAATGGCCGCTTTAGTTATTGCCGATCATTTGCTCAGGCAGCGGGCGGCACGCTGAGGCTTGCTTACATTCATCTATCTTTGTAGTCCAACATCACTAAAATGTCTGATACATCCGCCAAACCCAAGAAAAGTCCGATCCGCCGAATTCTCAAATGGTCGGGTATTACCTTTTTGCTGCTGCTGATCGTTGCAGTTGCAATGCCGTTTTTGTTCAAAGACAAAATCATAGAAATTGCCAAGAAAGAAATCAACAACAACCTGAATGCAGATGTTACTTTCGGAGAGTTTGATCTTTCGCTGCTGAGCAGTTTCCCTGATTTCCGTTTTTCAATCGAAAATGTGAAAGTGGTTGGAAAAGAAGTATTCAGCAAAGACACACTGGCCAATATTCCTGTGCTGAAATTTGATCTCGATCTGATGAGCGTGATCAGTGGTGATAAATACAAAATCAATTCGGTATATCTCGGCAAGCCGCGTCTTATGGTTAAAGTGCTGAAAGACGGGAAAGCCAATTATGACATCACTAAGCCATCAGCTGATACTGCAACGGCTGCGCCTTCTGAACCAACCAAGTTCAGTCTCGCACTTAAAGAACTTGAAATCGAAAATGCATACATCGTTTATGATGATGCTTCAATTGGTGTTCGCACTGTGCTCGACAACATGACGCACACACTTTCTGGCGATTTTACGCAAGATGTTTTTCTGATGAGAACCATGACCGAAATGGACAAATTTACGGTCGAGTATGAAGGTATTCCGTATCTCAGCAAAGTGAAAACCAAACTCAAGGCTGATCTGGAAATGGATATGCCGAAAATGAAATTCACGTTCAAAGAAAATGAAATTGCACTCAATGAACTTGGTTTCGGAATCGACGGCTACTTTGCAATGCCCGGCGATGATTACGATATGGATCTGAAATTCAAAGCTCTTCAGGCCGAGTTTAAAAGCTTCCTTTCGCTGATTCCCGGTGCATACACACAAGATTTTGCACAGGTAAAAACTTCAGGAAAGCTCGAGTTCAACGGTTTCCTGAAAGGTTTATACAGCGAAAAGCAAAACAAAATGCCGGGCTATGCGCTTCGCGTAAAAATTGCCGACGGTATGTTCCAGTATCCCGGTGTTCCCAAATCTGTCAACAATATTCAGGTGGATGTGAATATAGATGACGCCAGCGGAATTCCGGATCAGACAAAAATTGACGTCAATAAATTTCATGTTGATTTTGGTGGAAACCCGATTGATGCCATGCTGCACGTAACGACACCGGTTTCGGATGCCAATCTCAACGGCTGGGTAAAAGGCAAACTCAACCTGGCTTCAGTGAGCGATGTTATTCCGCTCGAAAAAGGCGACGAACTCAACGGCAACATTGCCGCCGATGTAACGATGAAAGGCCGCATGTCGGCTATTGAACAAGAAAAGTACGAGCAGTTTACAGCCGCCGGAACGGTTGATGTAACCGGGATGCGCTACAAAACCGAATCGCTGGCTTACGACATGAACATTGATGCAATGAACATGACGTTTTCGCCGCAGTTTGTTGAGGTAACCCGTTTCGACGGTAAAATCGGGAAAAGCGATATGCACGCCGATGGCCGCATTGATAATTTTATGAAATACCTGTTCAAAGATTCGATGCTGCACGGCGTACTCAACTTCCGTTCAACCAGCATGGATTTGAATGAGTTTTCCGGCGAAGAAGAAACCGCAGCGCAGCCTGCTGCAACCGAAGAATCATCAGACCTTTCGATCATCGAAGTACCTTCAAATCTCGACTTTACGCTCAACTCAACCATTACCAAACTGAAGTATGATGATATCGTGATGGATAATGTAGCCGGAATGGTACGCATACACAACAGCATGGTAGATCTGCAAAATCTAAAAATGCAGCTCATGGGCGGAAGCATGATCATGGGCGGGAACTACAGCACTGTAAATCCAACTGTACCCAAAGTAAATTTCAATCTTGATGTTACGGATTTTGATATTCAGCAAACCGTTAAAACATTCAATACAATTGAAAAACTCACACCCATTGCCAAACAAACCAAGGGGCGCGTCTCAACCCAACTCCGCTTCACCAGCGATCTTGATGATAAGATGATGCCTATCGACAAAACAATAAATGGATCGGGGACATTGCGTACAAAGCAGGTAGAAATCGAATCGTTTGAGCCGCTGAAAAAATTAGATGAAGCGCTCAAGATGAACAAGTTCAAGAAAGTTACATTGAACGATCTGAACCTGGTAAGCTATAAAATTGAAAATGGCCGCGTTTCTGTTGAGCCGTTTGATTTCAAAGCAGGTAAAGCCAATGGCAAAGTTGGTGGTTCAACCGGACTCGATCAGAGCATTAACTATGTAATGGATATTTCAATTCCGCGTGCCGAATTTGGCGGAGCAAACACTGCGCTCAATGGCTTGGTTTCTCAAGCTACAGCAAAAGGCATTCCGGTTAAACTTGGCGATATGGTTAACGTTCAGGCCCTGTTTGGCGGAACCGTTACTCAGCCCACCGTAAAAACCAGTCTGCGCGAAGCTGCCGGCGATATGATGGACAACCTCAAAGAAACGGCTACAGAGCTAGTGAAAGAAAAGGTGGACAGCCTCAAGAATGTGGGTATGGACAAAGCCCGTCAGGAAGCCGATAAAATTCTGGCTGATGCAAAAGTGAAATCCGATGCACTGAAATCACAACTCTACACAGCTGCCGATAATGCCAAAGCTGCCGCTTACACCGAGGCTGATAAAGTAGAGAAAAGCTACAAGAACCCGCTCGAAAAAGCAGCTAAAAAACTGGCTGCCGATAAAATGCGCGAACAGGCGAATATTGCCAATCAGAAAGCCAAGAAAGAGGCGGATGATAAAGCCAAAGCCATTATGGATGAGGCACAGAAACAGGCAGATGCCAAACTCGGTAAAAAGTAATTTTGAAAACTCCGCAACTTCAAAAAACGGTTGCGGAGTTTTCTTATAATTTTTCGGCACCATTTTCGTTAGTTGTTCCTGTACACTGCAATCGTAATATGACATTCCTCAAACCATTTGCCGCACTTTTTTTGTTTGCTGTTTTGCTTTCGCCGGCTGTATCGGCTCAAAAAGGCAAAAATGAAGATTCGGGTTGTCCGCAGCCCGAAAACAAAGACGCTCAGAAGCTGGTTGAGAAAGCCCGTGACCTCAATAAGTATGAGTTCAACGAACGTCTCGGCTTTGCGGCCAAAGCCGTTGAACTCGAGCCCGAATGGGCGGATGCCAATATGCTGGTGGCCACAATGATTATCAAAAAAGCGAAAGTTGATGGTCATCCGACACAATACAAATCAGCCCTTCGGTATTTAGAAGCAGCCGTGCAGGCTTGTCCGCAAATTGGTGCCGAACCCTATATGCTTATTGGCTCTCAATACTTTTTTGATGAAGAGTATGCAGCAGCCATTCCCTGGCTCGAAAAATTTATCAATTACGAAACCGATGATCCGAAAAAACTCGGCAAAGACTACGAAAACAAAGTGCTCGAGGCTACTGATATGGTCAAATGGTCGAAGTTTTATGTTGATATCAAAGGAAAGCCTCGTCCGTTTGCACCGCAGCTTGTAACCGGTATTTCTACTCCCAAAAGCGAATACCTCGCCATCATTACTCCCGATAATAGTCTCGCCTTTTACATTCGGTCAACCCCTGTCAACCAAATGGATCGCGTTTGGGAATCGCAGCAGATGCGCGAACTTTTTACCATGAGCACGCGTCAGAGCAGCGGACAATTTGATGCCGGTGTTATGCTTCCTCCTCCTTTTAATCAGCAACCCAACGAAGGCGGGCCAACGCTTACCATTGATAATAAACATCTCTACTACACCATTACCAAAAACGGCACAGAAGGACCGAATACCGATCTCTATACTTCTGATTTTGTGAATGGCGAATGGACCGAAGTACGTCCGCTCGGCGAACGCGTAAACGATCCGGTGTGGTGGGATTCGCAGCCAACGGTTTCTGCCGACGGGAAATCAATTTACTTTGCCAGCAATCGCCCCGGCGGGCAAGGTGGTATTGATATCTGGATGACACAGCTTGGTGCCGATGGGCAATGGGGTGTGCCTGTTAATCTGGGGCCTACAATCAATACCGAGCGCGATGAAAAATCGCCCTTCATTCATTCCGACAGTCAAACACTTTATTTCAGTTCGCAAGGACATCCCGGCATGGGCGGTTATGATATTTTCTTCGCCCGGCAGGATGAAAAAGGCAACTGGAAAATTCCGGTAAACATCGGTATTCCTATAAATACAGAGAATGATGAGCTGGGCTT
>CALRTD020000085.1:0-11450 GCA_943371015.1 Synechococcus sp. UW140
TAAGGAGTTGAAATATTTTATGTAAAAAGTGATTTGATTTTGGCGAGTTGTGTATATTTGAGAGTTACAAGCAATACCTAAAGACAGGTGAGACATATTAAAAAGAGATTTTTATTAGAGTCAGACGAAAACCAGTTGAAGCTGGACAAGGATAAGTTTGAGGTTATCGAGATAGACAAAAATTTTGATCACAAAACGCTTAATGACAAGAAAAAAAGTATAGCTATAATATCAACAGATAAAAAGAAGCTTTATGGTGGATTTGTGCATAAAGTTGAAGGGAGAAATTACATCTTTCCGGTTCCTGATCCTACACTAATATACTTTCATAATGCACAAATCAGTATAGCGAGAATAAAAGATTATAAAGCGAAATTATTAAACAAGTTGAATCTTAATCAAGAACTATCAGAATCTGGGATTAACGAAATTTATAATTTTTATAGCGTTACTAGTGGTTTTGTAATTTATTTATTTACATCCCTAGAGTCATATATTAACCAGTTAATTCCTGAGGACTTTGTGTTCAAGAGAGAGTTACCTAAGCGAACCGAGCTTTATGATAAAAAACAAGTACAGGAATCACTTGATTTTAAAACTAAAATCACTGAGGTTATTAGCGATGCTACTGGAAGAAATTTTTTCAATAATCAAACTCCGACAAACCAATTAATTTGGAATTTAAAACAATTTAGAGACGATATCATTCACACAAAACCTGACGACAATCCTCTCAAGTATGACAAATTAATTAAAACTTCTTTAAACTTTAGGTATGCAGATACGCTAGATTCCGTTGCAAAATTCATGAACTTCTATAAGACAGACTACATCATTGAATGTGACTGTGGGGTTGACTTCTAGAAAAAGATAATTTATACTGCTTGTAATATGGGTCTTGCGTTAGTGGGCGGACAGTGCAAATAGAAACGTTTGAGCAATTAATAAACTTTGGTGCTGTAGAAAGTTTTTGATTTCAAAAGCCTCCAATGCCACTCACAGCAGATAAAATAGCAGTATATTTATTTTGACACCCTGTAAGAATGAATGCTCACTTAGAATAATCTTAAACTTTGATGGAAAATCAAATAACCGAATTTGATGTTGAACTTGCTTACAGAAAGCTTAAGTCATATATATATTACGACAATTATGATCTTTTTTCAAAGACAAAGATTGCTGACTTTGAAACAGATAATTTTAGTACAGAATATTCAGAGGATATTTTTGACTTAACTACAGAAATTGATAAGAAAATTAAAAATATATTTAGTGAAATTACTAAGTCTAATGCAAGTGATAGCAGTTTTTTTAAAAGTAAAATTGCAAATATTTCAGCTAACATTCTACCAAAATCACTTGAAGCAATTAATGATAGACCTGGTAATATTTACACAAATAAATATCCAATTAGTAACTATAAGATATCTCAATTAACTTTTTTTATTGACGCTGAAATAGAACTTCTCATAATATCAGTTCTATGGTTAATGAAAATTGGTTACAAATTGGAACAAAAACTTTACGATAAGGCATACGGCAATAGGCTTACGTTAGGGAATAATAAAAAAGTAGCCGAAGGCCCTCGCTTATTTAAACCATATTTCAAGCAATATCAAAGGTGGAGAAATGAAGCAATAGATAAGGTCGAGGAACTAATTGAAAAAAAAGAAGACGCGGCTATTATAAACTTAGACATTCAAGACTTTTTTTACAATGCAACTATTTCGGAAATTAAGCTCAATAAAGCAGTAGGTAAACTTAGTGGCTCATTGCTAGAACTGCACAAAATATTTATTCAGATTAACAGAAAATATACTAAAAAATTAAGCAACTATAATTACATAAAAAATGATTACAATAAAATTCTAAAAAATAAGGAGTTTGTCTTGCCAATTGGTCTACCGACATCTTATGTTCTTGCCAATTGGTATATGGATAATTTTGATAAGAGAATATTGCAGGAGGTAAAACCAATATATTACAGTCGTTATGTTGACGACATTTTAATAGTTGTAAATAATCCCGACTTTGAAAAAAAGAAACAAGCAGAAGAATGTGAGGCTATTGATAAATCGAAAAAACTAAAAATTAAATTAAGTGAAACTGACGAATTTATACTAAGAGAGTTAAGTCCATTAATCGCTCCTGAAATATTACCAAATCAAGAAAGAGGCGGACAAGAATATTATTTTCAAATAGTATGTGATGGTTATGAGCATTTAAAAATTCAAACTGAGAAAACTTTTCTCTACTTGATTGATGCAAACGAAAGCACACATTTCATTGACAGATTAAAAAAACGCCTTAAAGAAAACTCAAGCGAATTTCGTGACTTACCTGATGAAGGTGAAGAGTTTCCAGATTATAATGAAGAGACTTTTGAAGCTGTTTTAAGTGGGAAAGGAAAAAAATCAGACAAGATATTAGGACTTAGAAATGCGAAATTTGTTTTGACGGTCTATTTAGCAAATAAAATCTTTGCAGCATTAAAACATCAAGTAACATTCAACGAGCATGAATCAAAAAGAATTATATCTTTTTTCAAAGGAGCAAACTGTATTGATTACTTTCAATTGTGGGAACGAATCATAGTGTATCTATTAGTGCACAATGACAAGAAAGGTTTTTTTCAATTTTACACTAATACAATTAAGGATATAACAGAATTAAATTTTACCGAAAATATCATTGATTCAAGTTATAACAAAGCGTTGATAAAAGAATGTTTGTTACACTACTTGAAATCTGCAACTGAATTAGCATTTGCTTTAAAGCCTGAATTTCTTGATGAAAAATTAAATGAGGACATACAACGATTTTGGAATCGAAGTAACCTGGAGGATTTTGAAAATTATTTTGACATCAATCAAGATTTTAGAATTAGAAAATTTCGTTGTTCGAATCTTGTAAGAGATAAATATATTTCTCACCCTCTTATCAATTACACAAACCTTGCATTCAACACAGCCGTCTCATTAATTGACATTAACTTGCCCATTAAAATCAATAACAAGTATAATAACCAGCAAGTTTTCAGCGATGACAAAAATAATCTAACATTAAATAAAAATTTATTACGATTTAGCCCAAGACTTATAAAATTATACGAAGCTACATGCTACTATCAATACAAACATATAATTGACACTACAAAAGAAGTTGACAGTGATTCAATCTTTATTTATCGCAGCAATTCTGAATTAGGCCATTTGAATGAGGCGTTTGAAGTTTTTTACAGTCTCAATTATGACAACCTTTATAAAGATCTACAAGAACCTGAAAAAAGAGAAAAAAAATTGACGGATCTTAAAAACGCAATTTTTCAGACGAAAAAAAGTATAGCTAGTTCTTTTGATGGCTTTTCAAACAAGGAAATCACAATAAATGAAATTAAAATACAGAAAGGACAAACTGATTTTACTAAATGTAGGCTGTCTATTGCAAACACCAAATGCAATACTTTCTACTTTGAGCAAAGTATGGAGGGCAAGCCAATTATAAATTCAGAACGCTATAAAACATTCTCAACAATCTTAAATCTTTCAAATAGAGAAAAAGCAAATCTTCTTGGAATGCCCGAATGTTCAGTTCCTTATGATTTGGTTCCAACTTTTGCAAAATTTGGAGCAAAAAATAATTTAGCATCAGTCATAGGACTTGAACATTGGAGAGTTGAAAATGTATCATACAATTTTATTGTTACAATAATTCCAATCAATATTGATAACATGCAAGATTCGATAGTAATCTATAGGTTGAAAAACCACTACTCACACGAAGAAGCAAGGCATGTACTCACATCAGGTTCAGACTTGAAAGTTCCAGTTCCAGAAGTTTATCGTTACGATCTTATTAATTGGAATAATTTATACTTTACAAATTTTTATTGCTACGAATTAGCCAACATACTTCATCGTAGTTTGTTTGTTTCTTTAATTGATTTAATGGTAGCATCAGAATGGAATCCTGACACCAACTATTTTTCAAGCATAGTAGAAACTACATCAAGAGAAATTCATTGTTACTTTATGCAGGTAAACACTTCTGAATTTGGAGATTCACGTATTACTTTACCAGCAAAGACAGACAGTAAGAATCAAGTTCAAATTAAAGGTGGCGAAAATGACACGATATTAATAGGAGAAATTGACATCGCTAAACTTAGGCGATTTCAATACAAGAAATATGACAAACAAAAAGACGATAAATCTTTTAAACCAACACCACCTGACTTCAACAGAAAAAATGTAAAAAAGAGAATTGACAATGAGTTTATTTTCTAGCCTATCACTAAGACCGTGCGTTTGAAATCTTCCCTAATAAATGTTAAGCTCAAAACTAGAACTTTCGCAACTAATCTCTCCGCGGTAGTTGAGCCTGTCGAAACTACTTCGGCGCCCTACGCAACAACCACAAACAAACTCCCAAGAAAACAACATTCGGAACCCATACTGCGATATATGCGGGTAGAACCCCGCTTTGCGCATACGACTGAAACCAGCGCTGGAAAAAGATATAAATAAAACTAATCGCTATTCCAATGCCGAGGTGCTTGCCGGTGCCGCCGCGTTCTTTGCGACTGGAAACGGCAACGCCAATCAGGGTAAGGATAAACGTTGAGAAGGCAAGTGCAATGCGGTTGTATTTTTCGAGCTCGTAGTACTGGATGTTTTCTGAGCCTTTCATTTTTTCATTTTCAATGTATTTGCTCAGCTCGGGTTGCGTCATGCTTTCCATGTAATTGTTGGGCATGTCGAAATCTTCGGGCGTTAAGTTGAGCACCGTATCAATTCGTGAACCTTTGTAAAAACGCTCTTTCTGTCCTTTGATTTCGCGAACAACATAATCGTTTATTGACCAGCGTTTGCCGGCACTGTCCCAGCGGATTTCTTTGGCGTAGAGTTTATACAGCAGTTCCTGTCCTTTAATTTTTTCGAGTGTAAAGCGGGTGCCTGTGTTTTGAAAAAGATCATACCGCTCTACATAAGCAATAACGCCGGGTGCAACCTGCCGGTAAAAATTGTTTTTGATGGAATTGGCACGACCGCCTACATATTTGGCTTCAAATCCGAGGCGGGTTTTGTTGGCTTCCGGAATTACATACATGCTCAGCAGCATGGAGGTGAGCGCGATGATTGCAGCGCCAATCATGTACGGACGCAGGTAACGGTTAAAGCTGATTCCGGAGGTAAGAATGGCTACAACCTCAGTACGCGTTGCCATCAGTGAGGTGAAAAATATCACTGAAATAAAGGTGAATAGCGGACTGAACAGGTTAATGAAGTACGGGATGAAATTGAGGTAATAATCGAAAATGATTTCATGCGTTCTGACATCGTGCCGGATGAAGTCTTCGATTTTCTCTGAAATATCAAATACGATAACAATGCAAATGAGCAGCCCGATGGACCCGAAAAACGTGACCATGAATTTGCGCAGGATGTAACGATCAAGCGTGGGCAGCAGTTTCATTGATCAGAGGCGTTGTGAAAGTTTCGGTACCATTGCCTCTTTCCAGGTGCGGAAACTTCCGTCGATAATGCGTTTGCGGGCTTCGCCAACAAGGTCGAGATAAAATGCGAGATTGTGGACAGATGCAATCATTGCGCCAAGCATTTCATCGCTGTGCATGAGGTGACGAAGGTAGGCCCGGGTGTAACGCAAATCATGTGCCGACTTTCCTTCGGGATCGAGCGGGGTATGATCGTTTTTCCATTTTTCGTTGCGGATGTTGATTACCCCTTGCCACGTAAACAGCAGTCCGTGCCGGGCATTGCGGGTGGGCAGCACACAATCAAACATATCAATGCCTGATGCAATGCCTTCGAGAATGTTTGCCGGTGTACCCACGCCCATTAAGTAGCGCGGTTTGTCTTTGGGCAAAATATCGCACACGAGCTCGGTAAGTTCGTACATCACTTCTGCCGGTTCACCTACCGAAAGTCCGCCAATGGCATTGCCTTCGCGGTTTTGCTCGGCTACAAATTCGGCTGAGCGCACACGCAGGTCTTTGTAAGTGCTGCCCTGCACAATGGGGAACAAGGTTTGACTGTAACCGTATTTGGGTTCGGTGCTGTCGAACCGATTGATGCAGCGGGTGAGCCAGCGGTGTGTCATTTCCATCGACTTGCGCGCGTATTCGTAATCGCAGGGATAGGGTGCGCATTCGTCAAACGCCATGATGATATCGGCACCAATGGTGCGCTGGATATCCATCACATTTTCTGGCGTGAAGAAATGCTTTGAACCGTCGATATGCGAGGTAAACTTTGCACCTTCTTCGGTGAGTTTGCGTTTGTGCGAAAGCGAATACACCTGAAACCCGCCGCTGTCGGTGAGAATAGGCCCGTTCCAGCTGTTGAACTTGTGGAGACCGCCGGCTTTTTCAAGCACATCGAGACCGGGGCGGAGGTAGAGGTGATAGGTGTTGCCGAGAATGATTTGCGCGCGAATCTCGTTTTCGAGTTCGTTCATGTGTACGGCTTTCACCGTGCCCACTGTTCCCACGGGCATAAAAATAGGCGTTTGAATGCGGCCGTGATCGGTCACAATTTCGCCGGCGCGTGCCTTGCTGTGCGGGTCGTTATGCTGGAGAGTAAACTGCATAGTTGGTTATACCACACGCACGAGCAGGTAGTCTTTTTTGCTTTTGCTCAGCAGGAGGTAGCGGTTGTTCAGTAAATCGTCTTTGGTCACCGTGCGAGCCGGATCGCTGATTTTTTCTTTGTTCAGCGAAAATCCGTTGCCCTGCATGGCGCGGCGGGCTTCGCCGTTGGAGGCAAAGTAGCCGGTTTGTGCGGCAATCAGGTCAATGATGTTGATGCCGTTTTCGATGGCTGCGGCTTCCATTTCTTTTTGCGGCACATCGGCAAACACGCCTGCAAAATCATCGTCGTTCAGTTTGCGCAGCGTGTCTACTGTGCCTTTTCCGAACAAAATTCCGCTGGCATCAATGGCCATCTGCAATGCTTCTTCCGAATGCACGCGGCGGGTGATGTCTTCGGCAAGCGCTTTCTGCAGCACGCGGCGACCCGGATCCTGCGCGTGTTCGGCTTCGAGGGCTTCAATTTCTTCGCGGGTTTTGAGCGTGAAGATGCGGATGTAGTTTTTTACATCGTCATCGCCGGCATTGATCCAAAACTGGTAGAAGGTGTAGGGCGAAGTACGTTTCGGATCGAGCCAGAGGTTGCCTTTTTCGGTTTTCCCGAATTTGCTTCCGTCGGCTTTACGAATGAGCGGTGTGGTGAGGGCAAACGCATCTTCACCGCCATCTTTTTTGCGGATCAGTTCGGTGCCGGTGGTAATATTTCCCCACTGATCGGAGCCGCCCATTTGCAACTGAATGCCGTGTTTTTTCCAGAGGTAGTAAAAATCGTAACCCTGAATAAGCTGGTAAGTGAATTCGGTAAACGACATGCCTTCGGCTCCGTCAGTTCCGTCGATACGGCGCTTTACCGAGTCTTTGCTGAGCATGTAGTTTACGGTAATGTATTTCCCGGTATCGCGAATAAATTCGAGAAAAGGAATGTTTTTGAACCAGTCGTAATTGTTGACAATTTCAGCTGAGTTTTCGCCGCAGTTGAAATCGAGGAATTTCTCTAATTGTTTGCGTTGGCTGCTGAGGTTGTGCTGCAGGGTATTTTCATCGAGCAGGTTACGTTCCTGCGATTTGCCCGAAGGATCGCCAACCATGCCGGTGGCGCCGCCAACAAGGGCAACCGGCTTGTGGCCGGCCCGCTGAAAATGCAGCAAGGTCATAATCTGAACCAGGTTACCCACGCCAAGCGAATCAGCCGTAGGATCAAAACCGATGTAGCCTTTTACCATTTGTTTGGTCAGGAGTTCTTCGGCACCGGGAGTCACATCGTGCAGCATGCCCCGCCAGCGGAGCTCTTCAATAAAATTGGTATTCATAGCGGGGCAAAGATACAATTGTAAAGCGGCTCACCCCGTCTCCTACTGGAAACGGGGTGAAATTTTTGTATCGTTAACAAAACTACTGCGCCGCTTGTACGAAGGTTGTGTTGCCGATAAACACATCGCTTTTTACCGAAAGAATATATTTTCCCCCTGTTAGATTTTCGGTATTCAGCACTCCGTACAACGTATTTTCAGGTATAATCTCACTGATAACAATGCGTCCGGTCATGTCAGTAACTTGTATTTCTAATTTGCCCGAGCCGGCCGGAACAGAGAAATTAAGTTGCCCTGACGAGGGATTGGGCCAGATATGCAGGTTTAATGCGTTGGGTTGCGGTTCAATGCCAACCGAGTTGGGAACCGTTGAGCGGCACACAAACAGATTGAAGAACATTCCGGGCTGAACCGGGTTTTGCAATGTAAACTGTGTTCCAAGATTTGAAACCGGGCTGGAGTATTTTCCTCCGGCAACAACAGCTCCGGTAAAGTCATACGCAGCACAACTGAATTCCTGACTATAGATTCCGCCCACTTCAATGCCCCGCAGCACAATGCCGGTTGTATCCAATTCTGCCACAAAGCCATTGAGGGCAGGAAAACTGCTGGCCGGTAAAGTCAGTGTACCAATTGAAACAGGGCCGCTGTAGTTTCCGGAAGCCAATATGCTGTTGCCGGCCGGGTTAAGTGCCCAGTCGGTAGATGCTACTCCGCCGGCGGGATTGTTGCCATAGCCTTTGCCCCAAATTACCGCGCCTGTAGCTGCATCGGCTTTAAAGAGAAATACTTTCAGGCCGTTCGGATTCTGCGCATTTACTGGAGTTGTCACTGTATAAGCACTGTCGTAGTTTACAGTTTGTCCTTCATACGTTCCGCCAATGTAAACGTGTCCGGAATGATCGGGCAGAATACCGTTTGCAAGATCATACGTAAAGCCGAACGGACTTAATCCTCTTATTGCTTTAGCCCAAACTACAGTTCCGGTGGCGTTATCAAGACGAGCGCAAAAGGCTTCTTCCATGTCAAAAACACCGAGTGTGTGTCCGCCAAAAACGAGTCGGTTTCCGGCAAATTTTCCGGCCATAAATACATTGTTAGTTTGGTCGAAAGCAAGAGCATATCCGGCATCGCTTCCGCCGGGAACGGTAGCGGCATCAGCTCCGCGAATCCATAAACAATTGCCGGTTGCATCAAATTTTGCGACCAGAATGTTTGAACCGGATGTTTGGGGAACGGCATTTTGCCAGGTTACACAGGTGTTTCCAAAGCAAAGTGTATCGGCCTCAAATCCTCCGGTCACAAAAATGTTTCCGGCATTGTCAACAGCAATGGCATGCAAAACATTCACACGTAAACCGGCACTGTTTTGCGTACAGCTTGCGGCCTGAGCCATTAAACACTGGCCGGTACTGCTGAATTTTGCCCAGAACGCTGTTGAGTAATTATTGCCTTTGTAAACTGTTATGGCATCAAATACAATTGAATCGCTGTAAAAAATGCCGCAGATGTACACATTGTCGTCGCTGTCGGTAGTTACACCATAGCTGTAATCTGTGTCTGCCGCTCCGTATGATGTTGACCAGAGGTAATTGCCGGATGAATCGTATTTGATGAGAAAAATATCGGTTGCTGGTGGAACAGTGGAGAACAATGTGTCGCCACCGGCCAGCATTTTATTGCCAAAATGCCCGGTCAGGTAAATATTACCGCGACTATCGGTTGTCATTTTCTGCGCCTGAACACTGGCATCCAGCGCATAGGCCTGACTTGCCCATTGAAACGGAATTGTTTGCGCGTGAATAAGCCCTGCTGTAACTAGCGCCAGCAAAAGCAGAAGATTACGGATACAATAGTTCATTGCGGTGTATAGATGAATAGGTTTGCCGTTTCAAAACTAAGTCAGTTGTTGAGGTGCAAATCGTATTAATGTTAGATTTGTAGTAATTAAGAAAGAGTAAAAATTTATTTAAGTAATTGATAAAAAGTATTTTAGTTAAAATATAGTTAGCGATTATGAATGATATTTCAGCACTTATCAAAACCTTTAGTTCGGGCGAAAAACGTTTTTTCTCGTTGCAGAGCGATAATTACGAACGGGAGAATACACCGGAGCACATAGCGTTGTATCGTGCTTTAAGTGTTTCAAAAGAAACGAATGAAGCAGCGTTTCTCCGGAAAAACAAAGACCAATCATTTACCCGATTTTTTTCTGCATCCAAGTATAAACTCTGGCAGCGTTTGCTGACACTGCTGGTGCATTATCATGATGATGATATGCTGCTGCTGCGTTTGCGCAAACAAATTTCTCAAGCCGATCTTTTGCTTGTCCGCGGGTTGTTTGATGATGCGGAAAAACTCTTGTCAAAAACAATTGATACCTGCCGTAAAGCCTGTTTGTTTGAACTTGAGCTGGAGGCTTCGGCAATGATGGTAAAAGTATTATCAGCAAAAGGTGATTTGCGCTGTGCCGAATTTACTGAGCGGAAGGTTGAAATAATAGACATCATTGCTGAAATTGATACGTATGATTTACTCACCATGCAAATATTCAGGATTGTTCAGTCGAATAAAAACCTGAGCATTTTACCCGAAAATTTGTTTGAGCACGTTTTCAGACACAAATGTTTGCATGAAAATTATGTGCAGAAAAGTGCGATGGGAAAAGTGGGCTGGCATAGTTTGTATGAACAATACTACAACCTCAAAGGTGATTTGCTGAACCGCATGAAGCATACCCGTGAAATTGTTCTTCTGCTCACCGAAAATGAATTGATTGCCGAGGCTTATCTTTCTCCCTTGCTCATTGCCAGTGCCAATGATTTGCACAACAAGTTTGGCGTAAATGATGCGGCCGGATTGCAGGAAATAACAAACAGAATTAACCAAAGCCTAGCCGGCAGAAAAAAGCTGAAGAACAATGAATCATTGCTCATCGACTCATTGCTGCTGCTGGGCGAAATTTACAGGCTGCTGATTGATCAGCATTTTGAGGCTGTATTGAAAATGGAAAAGCAAATCATTGCATTTTCCGACGCTTTATTTCAACTGAAGCATCCGCGTTACTATTTATTAAAATACATGCTTATTATTGCATGTGTATCAGTTAATAATTTCAAAAAAGCAGTTCGGATTCTGGCGTTCACCGAAATGCTTCCTGATGAACATCAGTACGATATACGTTTCAAGCAGTATAATTTTTTGCTGCTTTTTTGTTACCTCAAACTTGGTAATTATGATTCACTCAAAAAAACAATTACCAAGTACAGGCAGATGTTTGAGACGCAAAAAATTACCCGGGCAGAAGAGCTTCTGACAGGTTTTTTTGTGAAAGTTGGTCACGACAAATCAGTACAATTGCGTCAGAAAATGAAGCTGCTGCAAAGCAGTCTGAGTGAATTGACCAACAGTACCGATAACGAATTTTTGAAATTTAACGGAGCCAGTCTGGCAATACTGCGATCCACTCTTTTTGCAACCAGCTTTGTGGATGAAATGGACGGTTTGATGAGCAATTCAGCACATTCGTAAAA
>CALRTD020000086.1:0-11410 GCA_943371015.1 Synechococcus sp. UW140
ATACACATTGCTCAACTTGGCAAACAGAAGTGTTGGGATTACAATTGCCGAGAGAATAATAAGTCCGCCCATTGTAGGTGTCCCTTGCTTCTCCGACTGTCCCTGCAAACCAAGATCACGAATTGTTTCACCTACTTGTTTTTTCTGAAGCAGACGAATGAGACGCTTACCAAAAAGCACTGTGATAATAAGCGAGGTTATTACCGACATTGCTGCACGGAAAGAGATGTAACGAAACACCCCTGCTCCGGGGAAATCGAAGTTATCGTTAAGCCAGTCGAAGAGATAGTACAGCATGGTCAGTCTTCGGTGTTAAGCGTTTCTTTAAGTATTTCCATGTCATCAAAAGGATGTTTCACCCCGTTGATTTCCTGGTATTTCTCGTGTCCTTTTCCGGCAACCAGAATGATATCGCCGGGCTTGGCAAGTGCTACTGCTGTGCGAATTGCTTCGCGACGATCAACAATAGCCAGTGTGTTGCGTGCATACTGAATGTCAACGCCCTGCTGCATTTCGGCAAGAATTGCTGCGGGATCTTCGGTACGCGGATTATCGGAAGTGAGCAATACGCGGTTACTGTTTTCGCAGGCGATACGCGCCATTACGGGGCGTTTTGTTCTGTCGCGATCGCCGCCGCAACCGGCTACTGTAATTACCTGTTCGTTTCCGGTGCGGATATCAGCAATCGTTTTCAGCACATTCAGCAATGCATCAGGTGTATGTGCATAATCTACAATGCCGGTAATTCCGCTTGCACTGCGCACATACTGAAAGCGGCCTTCAACAGGGCCGAGTGTACTCAGTGTGGTAAGCACGTGCATTCTGTCCTGACCGAGCAGCAGCGCAGCACCGTAAACAGCAGTGAGGTTATACGCATTAAAGCTGCCGATGAGTTTGCTCCAGAACTCGGTGCTGTCCATACTCAGCTGCAATCCCGAAAACTGATTTTCGATAACACGGCATTTGAAATCAGCCACATTACGGACTGAATAGCTTCGTTTTAACGCACGCGTATTTTGCACCATAACAGCTCCGTTCGCATCGTCGCGATTTACAAGTGCAAATGCATCAGACGGAAGCATATCAAACAACATTTTCTTTGCTTTGATGTAAGCATCAAATGTTTTGTGATAGTCGAGGTGATCGTGTGTGATATTGGTAAATACTCCACCGGCAAATACGACACCCGACACACGTCCCTGCACAAGTGCATGAGAGCTTACTTCCATGAATGCGTAGCGGCAGCCGGCGTCAACCATACGGCGCAGCAAACGGTTCAGCTCAATTGCATCAGGTGTTGTATGCGTTGCAGGAATTTCTTCACCGTTAATCATATTGGCAACGGTGGTGAGCATACCTGCTTTATAGCCAAGTGCGCGGAATAAACGGAACAGTAATGTAACCGTTGTCGTTTTTCCGTTAGTGCCTGTAACACCAATTAATTTGAGCTGATGTGAAGGCTGATCATAAAAATTAGCAGCAATTATCCCTAGCGCCTGACCGCTGTCTGCAACTTTTATGTATGTAATGCGTGGATTTATTTCTTCCGGAAATTCCTCGCATACAATTGCTGCAGCACCCGATTCAATTGCTTTTTCAATAAATCCATGTCCGTCGGCCTGTGTGCCGCGAACTGCAATAAATAAAGCATCTTTCTCAACCCGGCGCGAATCGAAAGTAATGGCTGTAATCGCCACGTTAGTCGATCCCGTTACTTCGAGCAGACTTGCTTTATACAGTATGTCGCGTAGCAATTTCATAGCGCGAGTTCGAGAATTACTTCTGTTCCTTTTTTTATTGTTGTACCCGGTGGCAGCGATTGTCGCGATACAGTTCCTGAACCGATCAGCTTAACACGCATACCTCTGTTTTCGAGCAGTGCGAGACAATCAACAGCATTCATTCCACGGAGATCAGGCATTGTACCTGAACTTAATTTTTGATCCGGATTTGATGTTGTTGCTGAGTAAACAGCTCCGGATACATTAAGCGCGGTTACAACACCCGGAGCCTGCTGCGGAGCAGGTAAACCAAGTTGTTTAACCGCTGTTAATGTTGGTTCAGCAAAACCTTTTTGAACCGGAGGTAATGAAGCCTGAATCGGACTTTCATTTACTGCACGATGGATATCCAGCTCGGTTGCATAAATACGATCAGCAATTTGCTTGAAAATCGGACCGGCAACTGCTCCGCCGTAGTATGCATCACCTGAAGGGGCATTTACAATTACGATGCAGGAATACTTCGGCTTATCAGCCGGGAAGTATCCAACAAATGAAGCCTGATAGGTAACCCCATTTTGCCCTCTGTAAACATTGCCCTGTGCAATCTGAGCCGTACCTGTTTTTCCGGCAACTTTGTAAATAATACTACCCATATTTTTTGCAGTACCATTCTTCACTACACCTTCAAGCAGCTTTCGTGCTTTGGCAATTGTTTGAGGTTTGGCTATTGCCGGATTAATAATTTCAGGTGCAAAAACCTTTATGGTTTTTCCTTTATCGCGAACTTCTTTCACAAACATTGGCTTCACCATAACACCATTATTAGCAACGGCATTGTAGAGTGTGAGTGTTTGCAGCGGCGTAACCAGCGATTCATAACCAATAGAAACCCAGGGCAGCGAAACGCCCGACCAGTCGCGGTCTTTAGGATCTTTGATGCGTGAACGTCCTTCGCCGGGAAGTGTGATTCCTAACTTTTTACCAAGTCCGATTCTGTGCAAACCGTCTGTAAACTGTTTCGGATTTTTTGCAAATGCTTTGTGTACAAGCCGGGAAATTCCAACGTTTGATGATTCCCAGAAAGCTTCTTCGGCTGAAACCAGATTCTTTTTGGGTGTATGCGAATCTTTCATGATACGATCGAAGAAGCGATACTGTCCGCCGTTAAGATCAACCTGATCATCAAGATCAATTAATCCGGCATCCATTCCAACAAGCATTGAAGCAAGTTTGAAGGTTGAGCCCGGTTCACGCGCATCGCCAATGGCATAGTTGTAGCTTTCTTTATATACACCAGAATCAGCACGGGTCAGGTTGGCAATGGCGCGGATTTCTCCGGTGGCTACTTCCATCAGCACACAGGTTCCGTAACGTGCATTGTGCTGCGCCAGTGAGTTCATCAACGCATTCTCTGCAACATCCTGAATGTTGATGTCGATAGTTGTGATAATGTCTTTGCCGTCTTGTGGTTCAATCTCATTTTCATCATTCAGCGGCATGTATGCACCTGCAGCAATGCGTCGCATCAACCGTTTTCCGCCTACACCGGTAAGGAGTGAATCGTAAGCACCTTCGAGACCAACTTTAAGTGTGTCTTTGATGTAACCGATTGTGCGGGCAGCCAATGTGCGGAAGGGCAATTCGCGACGGTTCGACTGGATGTAAATAAACCCTCCGCGATAGCGTCCGCAGCGGAACAACGGAAGCTTTTTAAGTTCCTGAAGTGTGTTATAGGAAACTCCGCGGCAAATCTCAACATACCGATCGCTGTCGTTGCGGGCACGCATGAGTTCGCGTGTATAATCGCGTGCTGTTTTTTTCTGATACGGTTCAAGCAAACGTTCGAGCGCCGGAGCAAGGCGTGAGATGCTGTCTTCAAACTCAGCATCGTCGATAAAAACATTTGCGCGGGTATCAACACCAATATTGTAATAGGGCAATGATGTGGCAAGCAAACTTCCGTCAACAGCAAAAATATTTCCGCGAACAGCTTCAATATCCATTTCGCGAACAGTAAAGTTCTCGGCTTCTTTTTTCCAGTAATCGCCCTGTACAAACTGAATGTAAAAGACACGACCAACCACTGCCAGTGCAAAAACTGCACTGCAGATGTACACGAGGTACACACGGCGGAGTATGTCTTTCTGCATTTCCATGGTTAATTCTTCACTAGTGTGTCTGCAACGAGCAAACGATTGATGACAATTTTTTGCGGCGGCTCTACTGATTCTTTAAGTCCTGCCGCCTCGGTGCGTCGAGCCACTTCCGATTGTTTACTGATGAACATGAGATCGGATTTGGCAATGATGTAGGCCGAGCGCAGTTCTTTTATTTCGTTACCGATCCGGTTTATTTTTCTGATTTGCTCTTCAGCATAGTAACCATTGGCGATGTAGAGCAACGTAATCAGGGTTATAAAAAAGATGAACGGCAATGAACGGATTACGTATTCGCGAGAAAGAAAAGAGCCGCTGATAACGGAGCCAACTGTGCGGACAACCCGGCCAGACTTTACCGTTTTGGTTGTCTTTTCAGCAGGTTGCTGCTGTTGTGGTTTTTCTTTTATCGTATTTTTTGTCATGCCGCTTTTTGCGGTTTTTCTGCTGTTCTTAGTTTCGCGCTTCTGGCGCGTGAATTTTCTTCCAGTTCTTCATCGCCCGGAGTAATGGGCTTTCGGTTGACAGGCTCCAGCGGGCGGATGAGATTCCCGTAGAAATCTTTTTCTGCATCATCATCGAAGTTGCCGGTGCGGAAAAAATGTTTCACTAACCGGTCTTCGAGCGAGTGATAGCTGATTACCGCAATTCGTCCGCCGGGTTTGAGCACTTCTGCCGACTGTGTGAGCAGGGCTTTCAGCGCTTCGAGTTCGCCGTTTACTTCTATCCGCAGCGCCTGAAACACTTGGGCGAGGTATTGATTCTCGCGGCCGCGTTTCATGCAGGGAGCAATTGCAGCTTTAAGTGCGGCAATTGTATCTATCGGCTGCTCTTCGCGGGCTTTGATGATTTGCCGGGCGAGTTGCGGAGCGTTATCTACTTCGCCGTACTGACGAAAAATGCTGCGCAACTGAAACTCTTCGCTAACGGCCAGTACATCAGCAGCAGTAACAGGTTGCTGACGGCTCATGCGCATATCCAGCGGTCCGTCGAAGCGTGTCGAAAAGCCACGCTCGGCAACATCAAACTGATGCGATGAAACACCGAGATCGGCCAGCAGACCATCAATTGCAGAGATTCCGTGCAGGCGAAGAAAATTTTTCAGGTACTTGAAATTTTGCTTCACCAGTATGAATCTCGGATCGTCAATTGCATTTGCTTCGGCATCGGCATCCTGATCAAAAGCCAGGAGTTTTCCGTTTTCGCCGAGCTGCTGCAATATGCCGCGCGAGTGGCCGCCACCGCCAAATGTGACATCAACATAGATGCCGTTGGGGCGGATAGCAAGCGCCTCCAAACTCTCATGGAAAAGAACGGGTTTATGGTAGCTCGACATCATCGTTACGGTTACCCATGCTGCCCATTACATCTTCTGCCAGATCACCGAAATCAATTGCCGGGTCATTGATCGCTTGTTCGTAGCGGTCTTTGTCCCAGATCTCGATCATGTTCACCGCTGCCGACATCACAATGTTTTTAGAGATTCCTCCAAACGTCATCAGGTCTTTGGGCAACAGCAAACGGCCGGTAGTATCCAGCTCAACGGGCTTCACACCGGCATTAAACATGCGGATGAAGTCAACATTCTTCTTCTTAAAGCGATTGAGCTTGTTTACATCTTTCACCATTGCCGTCCACTCATCCATCGTGTACAACTCAAGGCATTTCTGAAACACGCTTCGCTTCACCACAAACCCTTTATCGAGCACCGGCTGCAATTGCTTTTTGAACGCAACAGGGAGCAACAAACGCCCCTTTGCATCCAAACTGCATTCATACACACCGATGAGACTCAACATGAGATTTTTGGCTTTAGAACTACAAAGTAGAGGAATCTTCCCCACATTTCCCCACATCTTCCCACTTTTGTTGAAAACTTTCCCAAAAACCCGGAAAACGTACCGGGTAATTAACAAATCACGAGGCTCACAATTCCTTATTGGTTGTGAATTACAGCCGTTTTAGCCTCATTTCAGGAGATTAAAATCAAGCCGGGAAATTGGTGGGAATTTACTTTCTTAAGAAACTCGACAATCAAATCTATTTGTAGCTAATTAATATGAAGCAAAAATCACAGGCACACAATAAATAACTTATAATCAATACTTTATAACGATTTTAGATTTTACACCCAAACACAGCTATGCGAATAATTAACAGAAAGTGGGGAAAAGTGGGGTTTGCTCAAAATAAACGCTGAACACGTAATAATTTACTGAAAATCAAGACCATACAAAACCGGGGATATTCCTAAAAAAGGAACACTTTCCACTCAACACTCAACATTCAACATTCAACATTTTGAAAAGGGCGTATTTCTTCGCGGGTAGAAATGCCTGAATTATACTGATTATTAACAGCTTCTGGTGGTTACTGACTGATCAGTGTAGATTGCCAAACCAACAGCTAAAACCATGAAAACAAAAACGCTACTATTTATTGCAACAGCTTGCTTCATGCTTGCAATGCTTCCGCAAGGTTGCGGTGGTGAATCTGAAACATTAACCACAACAGGAGCTGCACCGTTACTCCCATCGCTGAGTCCAGATATGCCAATCGACTTGCCCGATAGTCCGGCTACGCAGCAGCAGTTTACTATGTTTGGCTGGCAATCGTTTATTGCCCTTAACTGGCCGGCCCGGCTTGATCAGCGCGGTTTGCCGGACACTACAAAATCATTCGGAGCAAGTGGCCCTGTAGTGTGGGAAACATTCAAATCGAAAGACGAAACATTTTTACCCAACGCCGTTGATCCGGGCAACTGGAATACACCCGGGCAAAATCTCACTAAAAAACGATTGCGCCATTTTTCAAAAATCCCGATTGACTCGATGGGCGCAAACACCGGCGGCAATGCCGATGAATTTGATCAGGCCGATGGTGGTTATCCGCTTATTGATCAGGACTCCAATTTCGTAACCTATGAAATCCTGATCAATGAATCGGAATACACTTACGTTCGTCAGAATCAATACTACAATGGCATTAATCAGAAAAATGATGTACACGATTCATCATTTGTAATTCCGCCCAAAGGGCCTAATTCCGATGCCGACACTGCACTCATGAGCATGCTTCCTCCCGATGCACGATATGGCGCAACCGAACTCAAAGCGGCCTGGCGTGTAATTCCGAAGGATATGCCTGTATCGCAGCGCGAACGTTACTATCGCCGCCCCGCAATACGCGAACTGCCCGGAGATTTAACCGATACCGTTGAGCTTGGCCTTGTAGGTCTTCACATTCTGCGCCTCACCCGCTCTACTCACTCCACCTGGTTCTGGGCTACGTTCGAGCATGTTGATAACGATGTTATTTTACCCCAATACGGCGGAACGCCTCCTGCAACCCCCACATTCAATCCCGGCCCGAGCGGTTCTCCTGCTCCGCCTTACCCGGCAGGATTCTGCTACAACACCACCAACTGCGATTCAACAAAATTGCCTCCGGTAATTTCACCAACTCAAGTTGGTTTACCTGCACTGCCGCCGGTTAATGTTTCGCGAATTACACCCATTAATACGCTTGTAGATTCGTTAAACAAAGTTTATTTCACTCTCTTCAGAGGCACTGTCTGGCAATATTACCGCATGATTGGTGTGCTTAATCAGGTGCCAACCGGAAATGCAAATACAGCAGTACCCAATGCTCCGGGAACATTTGTAAATGCGTTTCCGCTGCCCAACATCACAATGGAAACGTATGCACAAATCAACTATCCGAGCAACACCAATACAAGCATAGCATTTGCCAGCAACTGTGTAAGCTGCCACGGTTTCGGATTTCCGCAATATTTCAGCAGCGATAAAAGCTGGGCGCAAAGCGAATACCAGATCTTTACCTTCCTGCTTGGCGATGCGGCAACGGATACCGCTTCGGCCCGCAGGCCGCGTGTAAAACGAATCAGTGAAGCGGATAAACCGAAAAAATAAGGCGTGATTTGGTTAATATACATCGGGTTGATTCAGCAAACGAATCAGCCCGATGTTTTTTTATGAAAGATGCTGTTTTAAAAACGCTGCTTACCTTTGGGGCAATGGCAGATAAGTTTATTGATATTGAAAAAATTATTGCTTCAAAAAACCCCAAGCTGCTGAAATGGCTGCCCGTTTTTTTGCTGCGCTACATCAAACGCATTCTTCATGAAAAAGATGTGAATGTGTTTATGGAGCAAAACGGCCATCTCAAAAACTTTGAATTTGTTCGTGCTGTTTTAAAGGAGTTTGGCGTTACACTAAATGTAAAAGGCCTCGAAAACATTCCTGCTTCCGGTCGCTGCATTATTGCCGCAAACCACCCGCTGGGCGGACTTGATGGCCTTGCACTGATGGAAGCCGCCGGACAAAAACGCGCGGATATTCAGTTTCTGGTGAATGATATTCTCATGAATCTGAAAAGTCTCGACGAACTGTTTGTACCGGTTAACAAACACGGCGCGCAGTATGCCATAGATTCAATAAACAATGCCTACAAATCAGACCGCCCGGTGCTGGTGTTTCCGGCCGGACTAGTATCGCGCAAACAAAAGCACGGTATCGAAGATCTGGTGTGGCGGAAATCGTTTGTTACACAGGCGCAGCGCAATCAATCGGTTATAGTGCCCACGTTTATCGAAGGGCGCAACTCATCGTTTTTCTACAATCTTGAAGTTTGGCGGCGCAGGCTGGGTATCAAGGCGAATATTGGTATGTTTTATCTGGTTGATGAGATGTACAAGCAAAAAGGCAAAACAATTACAATTATATTTGGCAAGCCTGTTGCGCCCGAAGTACTCAGTTCCGATGTTTCGGCAATTGTGTGGTCGGCAAAGCTAAAGGCGCATGTATATGCTATTGGCAGCGGAAAACACGACCTCGAATTTTCGACTGCCCGTTCCGAAAAAACCAAAGCCTCTGCATGATGCAGCCCGTTATTCCTCCGGTTGACCGCCTCCTGATAGAACAGGAACTCAATGCTGATACATTCATCCGCCACACCAACAATGGCGATAATCTCCTGTACATTGTAAATATCCACAATGCCCCCAACACACTGCGCGAGATCGGACGTTTACGGGAAGTAACGTTCCGCGCCGCCGGAGGCGGTACAGGATTAGATTGCGACCTCGACGAATTAGACACCTGCGAAAACTGCTACGAACAGTTGATCGTCTGGAATCCTGCCGACCGGGAAATTGTTGGCGGCTACCGGCTGATCCGCTGCGAAAAAGCCCGCAATGCGCAAGGCAAATACCACCTCGCAACAATGGAGCTGTTCAGCTTCAGCGAAAAATTTGAAAACGAATATTTGCCCGTCACAATTGAGCTGGGCCGCTCATTTGTACAGCCTGCTTATCAACCTTCTGCCTCCAACCGCAAAGGACTTTTCTCGCTCGATAATCTTTGGGATGGTCTGGGCGCTCTTGTAGTTGACAATCCCGACATCAAATACTTTTTCGGTAAGGTAACGACGTACCGCCATTTCAACGTAACTGCGCGCGATTACATCCTGCAGTTCATGGATCACTATTTCCCGGATCCCGATAATTTAGTTTGGCCGCATCATCCGGTTGAACGAAAAACATCGGTTGCATCACTCGAAGCAGAGCTTGCCGGGCAGAATTATAAAGACGGGCACCGCATTCTGAACCAGCACATCCGAAATCTTGGCGAAAATATTCCGCCGCTGGTAAATGCCTACATGAACCTCAGCGGAACCATGCGCAACTTCGGAACAGCCATTAACAATGAGTTTGGCGATGTTGACGAAACCGGCATTCTGGTTAAAATTGCCGACATCTACGATTCAAAGAAAGAGCGGCATGTGAGTTCTTATCTGGCCGAGAAGCAGAAAAATTAAATTGTGCTTTCGTGACTAACATCACCAACCGGTGCTTGTTATGTTTCCGTAATTTGCAGAGAAGAAATTATGGAGCATTACCTATCAACCTTCCTCAACAGTTTCAGCGACTACGGCAATTACCTGTGGAATGAAATTTTGCATCCGCACTGGGGCAATTATTTCTACTGGCTCATAGGCCTTTCGCTTGTTGTGTGGGGGCTTGAATTGCTTTTTCCTTGGCGCAAAGAGCAGAAAGCCATCCGTGAAGATTTCTGGCTCGATGTGTTTTATATGTTTTTCAACTTCTTCCTTTTCTCGCTTGTTGTTTTCATTGGTGTTTCTAATGTTGGAGTTGCTTTGTTCAACGATTTCATCGGACTGTTTGGCTTAAATAACATTGTAGCTTTTGAAATCGGAACCTGGCCGGTGTGGCTGCAATTGCTCACACTGTTTGTAGTACGCGATTTTGTGCAGTGGAATGTGCACCGGCTCCTGCATCGTGTGCCGTGGCTTTGGGAATTTCATAAAGTACACCACTCGGTTCAGCAAATGGGTTTTGCGGCGCACCTGCGCTATCATTGGATGGAAACTGTTGTTTACCGCACAATCGAATACATTCCGCTTGCCATGATTGGTTTCGGTATCGATGATTTTCTGGTCGTTCACCTGTTTACAATAGCTGTCGGACATCTCAACCACGCCAACATTTATCTCCCGCTCGGGCCGCTCAAATACATTCTCAACTCACCGCAAATGCACATCTGGCACCATGCCGAAGAACTGCCCGAAAAATATCGTAACGGTATGAATTTCGGCATCACGCTCAGCCTTTGGGATTACCTTTTCGGCACAGCTAACATTCCTAAAAACGGTCGCGATATACCGCTCGGATTTGAACGGGTAAAGCAATTCCCGAAAGGCTTTTTCGGCCAGTTGCTTTTCCCCTTCAGGCGGCATAAACACTGATCGGGCACAAAGTGTACCTTTGCAGCGTGAAAGTTACTTCAGCCGTTTACATTTCAAGCAATGCACACGTTAACGATTGCCCTCCGGCCGACAAGCCTGAGTTTGCATTCATTGGTCGTTCTAACGTAGGCAAATCATCGCTCATCAATATGCTTTGCGGCGTGCATAATCTGGCTCGTGTTGCCGCAAAGCCGGGCAAAACGCAAATCATCAATCACTTTCTGATCAATAAATTCTGGTACCTGGTCGATCTTCCGGGCTACGGCTACGCGAAAGTTTCGAAAGAAAAACGCGCCGGCTTCGATAAAATGATCAGCGGCTACATCCTCGGCCGCAAAAACCTGATCTGTGTTTTTGTGCTGATCGATATTCGCATCCCGCCTCAGGAAATTGATTTGCTGTTCATGGGCAATCTTTCAGAAAACGGCATTCCGTTTTGCATGGTGTTCACCAAAGCCGATAAACTTTCTAAAACCGCTGGCGCAAAAGCTGTAGCGGCCTATCATCAGCAAATGCGCGAAGAATGGGACGAACTCCCGCAACACTTCGTCACCTCTGCCGAAAAAGGAACCGGCCGCGATGAAGTGCTGAAATTTATAGAGGAGAACAGTAAGTTTTAATTGGAGCGAAACAGCAGGTGCAGTATCAAACCGGCTGTCCCCGCCATCCGCTCCAAATCCTTTGCTTGTAAGTCACGAAAACAGCTATTCAGTGTGCGGGTTTTCCGCTGCTGTCGGGGCTATG
>CALRTD020000087.1:0-11402 GCA_943371015.1 Synechococcus sp. UW140
AGTGCGCGGATGTTTCGTCCTTCGCGGCCAATGATACGGCCTTTCATCTCGTCGTTTTCGATATGGAAAACGGAAACTGAGTTTTCAACGGCATGCTCGGTAGCTACGCGCTGAATAGTTTGAATAACGATGCGCTTGGCTTCTTTGTTGGCCGTCATTTTGGCCTCGTCCATGATGTCTTTTACATACGACATGGCATCGGTACGGGCTTCGGCTTTGAGGGATTCAACAAGCTGGGCTTTGGCCTGATCGGCGGAGAGGCCGGCAATGGTTTCGAGCTGTTCAACTTGTTTTTTGTGCATTTTGGCCGCATCTTCTTCGCGCTGCGTGGCCAGATCCATCTGGTGTTCTACCTCGCGGCGGCGTTTTTCGAGTTCGGCTTCTTTGCGTTTGTTTTCTTCCGTTTTCTGGTTAACCGCCTGTTCTTTTTGTTTGATGCGGTTTTCGGCTTGCTGCACGTTGTTATTGCGCTCGTTTACCGATTTTTCGTGTTCCTGTTTGAGCTGGAGGAATTTTTCTTTCGCCTGAAGCATTTTTTCTTTCTTCAGCGCTTCGCCTTCAATTTCGGCCTGTTTGAGTTTATCCTGCGCTTTCTTTTCGAGCGAGTTACGCAGCAACGTCATTGCCAGTCCGATGCCAACACCAAGTCCGGCCACCGCTGCAATAATTGCTATTATCGTTGGGTTCATACGTTAAGAGATGTACATTTTAGGTTCGCGTTCATATTCGTTTCAAAAGACAATCCCGCACACCAGCACAGCATCAGCTATGGGCCGGAGGCGGGAACAATGAGAAGTGGCTGCGCGGCCTGAGTGAAGACTTCAGGCCGGCATTGCTTGCCGGAGATGGTTATCGAGCAGCGATTCAACGGCCGTGAGCTGAGCAATGAGAGCATCAGGATCGTCGATAGTTTTTGAGCGCGCTTCGAGGTATTGAGTGGCGAACTGCAGTGCGGCCATAGCCAGCAGGTCTTGCTTATCTTTCACGAGGTAGGTAGCTTCCAATTCCTGCACGCGGCTGTTGAGCAGCTTTGCAGCTTCGGAAACACCGGCTTCTTCGCGACTGTCCACAGTAAGCGGATAGGTGCGGCCGGCAATCGTGAGTTTAAGCGAGCGTTCGCCCATGTTTTTTGTTTGTGCCGGTCGCCCGGCGATCTCCTGGTTAACCCGGCCGCATTACTGGCGGCTGAGCTGTGCAATACACTTGTCAATTTCCCGCACCAGCTCGTTGATTTTGAGCTTGAGCGACAGGTTGTTGTCACTGTTTCCGGAAACACTTTTGGCCAGCCGGAGAATCCGGTTCTTTTCCTCCAGTTGCTTATTGAGTGCTTCCAGTTCTTCCACCCTGCGCGAAAGCTCACTTACAGTTTGCTTTAACTGCGCGTTATACTTACGCAAAGTGTCATGCAAATGTATGCTTTTTTCGGTTTTTGCCTTCAGGGTTTCTGCAAGCGAAGCAATACTGCGCATAACGTTGTCTTTGCGTTTGATTTTAAGGTGCTTAACAAAGATAAATAATGTTGAGTTATGAATGAGTAATTATGAATGTAGATACATGGAAATAATTGTATTTAGTAAAATGCAAATAGAGTTGGGCTAAAGGTTAAAATCTTTGAGGGTTTGGCTGCTGCATAGGTAGGCGGTTTTCTGCAATTCTACAATTCTACAATTCTACACTTGTATTTTTCGCTAAACTGTTTTCAAGTATTTGTAATCAAAAATTATTTTTCTGAATTACTTTATTATAAAATATACGTACTAACAATACAATTAACACAAAAAACAGAGTAATTTATTAGATTAAGCGATAATATAGTTTTACGCATTATTTGAAATTATTTTTTATTTTTTTTTGATATAAACCACCCAATTACTCAATAATACATACAGTTTACGCAGTTCAAATTTAATCATTGTTTTCAATGATTAAATTTACTTAAACTCAAGAACAGCGCACTCTTCGGGTTGCATCAATAATCAAATACAATTTCACTGTATCGGCTTCCGGAGCCGGTAATTGTAAATGATCTGTATTTCATAACCGGGATTATTTCCCAAAAAACAACTACCCATGAAACGTTTATTCCCTTTACTAGTCTTGCCATTATCCATGGCGGCGCAGAATAACTGCGATGTAAGTGCTACTTCCTGGAAAGATTGCACTACAGGCATTTATCAGCTAAATGCAACTTCATCAACTCCTTCATTTTATAGCTGGAGTCCGGCGGGTAATGTAAGTAATGCCAATATTGCGAATCCAACAACCACAATTCCCGGCACATATACAGTAACTACATCAACGGGAGTTGGTCCAAATTTGCTTACCAATCCCGATTTCAGCTTAGGCAATACGGGGTTCAGCAGCGGGCATACTTACACAACTTCTTATGCACCGTGCAATTATTATGTTGATGCAATTTGGTTTGGAGGCTTTTTTCCGTGGCTTACCGATCATACGCCTACTTCCGACAATTATTTTATGCATATAGATGGATGCAGTCCGGCTACAATGATTTGGGAAGAGACGGTGCCGGTAACTTCTTTTACAAACTATATTTTTGACTTTTGGGCAAGCCGAGCCGATGTAACACAGCCAATTTTTGAGATCGAATTTATTGGCGACGTTACAGGAAGTACAATTATCAGCACTCAAACCGGAATTCCTGATGCAGGCATCTGGACATGGGACAACTACGGAACAGGTTGCTGGGATGCAGGACCAAACAGAAATGTAACCATACGCATTACCAATTTAGAAACGGCCGGTTATGGAAATGATTTCGGGCTTGATGATATGTCGTTTAAAGTTTGCTGCTCCAGCAGTGCAACTGTAACTACCACAAATATTGGTCAGGAATTGGTGACGAACGGCGATTTTAGTGCTGGTAATAGAGGATTTAACTGCGGTCATACCTATACCTCTTCTTATGCACCTTGTAAATATTATGTAGGTTCGCTCTGGTTTGGCAGTTTTTTCCCGGGGCTGTTAGACAACACGCCCACTGCCGACAATATGTTTATGCACATTGATGGATGCAACCCGATAACTATGGTTTGGGAGCAGACTATAAGTGTATCAAATTTTACGATCTACAATTTCGAGTTTTTTGCATCAAAAGCAGATGTTGCCCAACCTAAATTTGAAGTTCATTTCATAGGCGATGTCACAACCACTATATTTCCCTCAATGCCCGGTTCACCTTACACAGGTTCTTGGGAATGGGAAAAGTTTGACATTGGCTGCTGGGATTCAGAAAAAAATTCGACAGTAAAAATTCAGGTGTATAACCTGGAAACTGCCGGCTATGGCAATGATTTTGGAATGGATGATTTCTCGTTCCGCGAATGTTGCGACCGCGACAGATGCTGCGAAGGTTTCTATTCAAACGGACGGATTGCTTCTCCAACTCAAAGTGATTTGCAGATTCAGCTTATGCACAATCCGGCTGGAGATTACACAGTAATTCAGCTGGGCAAAGATGTGCAGGCTACACAAATACAAATTATGGATGCAACCGGACGTTTGATGCGCAGTGAGCCGGCTAATGGCAATACAATAAGACTTAGTACAGGCAATTTGCCCGACGGAATCTATTTCATTCGGGTAATGCACGCAGGCGGAATGCTGAAAGCTGTACCGCTTACCATTCAGCATTAATAACAGCAGTAGATTGGCGGAAACACAGGCAGGCAGCTCTTAACCGGGCTGCCTGTTTTTTACTTCAATGCAAAACGAACCGGAAATATCATCTCACAGGCTACCGGAATATTATTGATTTCAGCAGGCTTCCAGTTAGGCATTGATTTAATTAAACGAATGGCTTCCCGATCTAATAATTCATGTACACCGCGTAATACTTTCACACGACCAACACTGCCATCGCTCCAAATAACATACGAAACATAAACCGTTCCGAATATATTTTCGGCTTTTGCTTTGGGCGGATAAACAATGTTGCTTTGTATATAAGTAGTAAAAGCATAATCCCCACCAGGAAAAACAGGCAGCGAATCAACAACGTTTGGCCTATAAACAGAATCGCCTTGCTGTTGGAATTGGTTAGCTTTTACTTGCGTACAATCAATCTCCTGCTGCATGAATGAACTCAGCAAGAATGCAAAAGGCAGAGAAAGAATAAAGGCGAATCGTTTCATTTAATCTAATTTAAACCGAATCGGGAGTGTCATTCGAACATTAACAGGTTTGCCATTCATTTTACCCGGTATCCAGTTGGGCATTGAGGAGATTACCCGTATCGCTTCTTTGTCGAGGTCAGGAGAATCTTTAACGCCTTTTGCAATCTTTACATCAGAAATAGTTCCGTCTTTTCTTACAATAAAATTTACATAAACAACTCCCTGCCGGCCTTCATCTCTTGCATTAAAGGGATAAATAGTTGTTTTTCTCAGGTATTCCTGCTGAGCAGCGCTCCCACCGGGAAACTGGGGCATTTCTTCAGCAAAGGTAAGTACCTCATCTTGCTGAACTCTGGGTGGTTCAGGAACTGCGTCAACAAATTCAAAATCACCACTTCCTTGCTGAGTAACCTCGCCAATCATTTCCTGCATGGGTGGCGGTTCATTGCTGTTTCTAATGCGGTTGGTGTAACGGTTCGGATCGTCATACACTTCGCCAGGCAAACTGCTTTCGAGTAATGCGGTGTATTCTTTATCGCTTCGATTCAGAGGCTTTCCGGCTTCGTTCCAGATTTTGGGTTCTTTGGTTGTTTGTCCGTTTACGCATTCCATTTCAATGAGCAACTTTCCGTTTGCATGCCAGCGGCGGTAAGTACCGGTTACTTTTCCGCTTGCGTAAGGTGTTTCTGATTTCTTCTTTCCGTTCGGATAGTAGGATGTCCAGATGCCTTGCTTCTGACTCATCAGGTAATTACCGCTGAGCATCGGAATTCCACCTTCATTAAACTCTTCGTAAGTTTCAGTAAGTGTAATGCCTGACATGCTGGTTTTACGAATCGCAATCTTTCCGTTCGGGTGATAGCTGTGGACAGAATCTTCGCGACCGCGGGTGTACCAGGTGTGGCGGAGCAGTAAGCCTTTGCGGTTGTTCTCGGTAAACATTCCGTTTTTGGCACCGTTCAGGTAAGTGCCTTTACGAAGCACAATTCCGTTTTCGAAATACGTGCTTTCGCCGTTGAGCTGGCCGCTGCTGTAATTTTCTTCGAGACCAAGATTGCCGTTGAAATCCCAGCGGCGAAGTTGTCCGTTTAAACGGCCGTTGAGGTAATTGGCTTCTTCGGTCATGCGCCCGTTCTTGTAACGCTGCACAAGGCCGTTGAGTTTATCATCACGGTACTGTTCAATTAGCGCGGGCAACGTATCTGACGAAGTTTCATCGTATTCGCGCCATTCGCCTTCACGCATTCCGTTGCTGTAGGTTTCAACTTTGCGCTTACGGCCATTGTAGAAAAAGGTTTTCCGGCTCACTAAAATTCCGTTCTGGTAAACCGATTCTTCGCGCAGATTACTGTTTTCAAACCAAAACTTTTGTGTGCCGTTGTATTGTCCGTTCAGGTAATTAGTCTGGCTGCGCTGTTTGCCATCGGTGTACCATTCATTCCAGTTTCCGTTTTTTTGTCCGGCCGCATAATTGCCTTCATTGGCTTTCTGCTTTGCCGAGTACAATTCAACATACGGCCCGTTGAGCACATCGTTTTTGTAGGTAGCCTGTTTAACCAGAATGCCTTTTTCGTTCCAGTATTTCCAGCTTCCGTTTTTCTGGTAGTTTTTTACTTTGCCCTGCGAGGCTTTAACGCCGTTGGCGTGGGTGGTTTTTACTTTGCCGTTTTTTTTGCCGCCGTTTGATGCGTTAAGCGGAGAAAAAGCAACAAGAAAAACGATTAAACAAAGAATGAAGCGTGATAATGTATGTGTGTTCATTGCGGATAGATAAGAAAAGAATATTGAAACTACTGTTTAATTGAGTATGAAACGGACAGGAAGATTTACACTGCAGGCTATCGCCTTCCCGTTATACTCGCCAGGTATCCATTGAGGCATGAGTGAAACTACCCTCATTGCTTCAATGGTAAAACCTCGTGCTCCGGCTACCTCTTTCGCAGGTCTAATATCAGTAATACAGCCATCACTTTTAACTGTAAAAATGAGATAAACTGTACCTTGCTTACCAGTCTCTTTTTCCATAAATGGATAACGGATTGTTTCTGCTATAAACTTTTTTAACGCCAACTCTCCACCGGGGTATTCAGGCATAACATCAGGATTCTGAAAAATCGCAGCTGTATCAGGTGCATTAATTACGACAGTTTCAATAATAGTTTTATTATTTTTATAGCCATCATCAATAGCCTTTCTCATTTGATCAGCCAATATTTTATTCTTAACAGGAATAAACTTCTCGGGATTGTAACTCACATAATTATTCAATTGGCATAGGCTAATTACTTCATAATATTCTTTACTGCTGCTTTTCAAAACTCGACCTGATTTATCCCATACTTTAGGTTCTTTCATAACCGTACCTCTGTCGCAATCGGCCTCAAGCATGGGCTTACCGTTTTCATGCCAAAAACGGCACTTACCTTGTGCATTACCCGTGATATAATTTATTTCATATTTTTTAGTACCAGAACGATAATATTGAGTCCATAATCCTGATTTCATATCATTCACATAACTCGTTCTGTAATACAGATTCCCGTTTTCAGTAAATGCTTCATCAAGTACTACATTCTTAAAACTTGTATTATCTATATTATCCCTAACAATCTCATTCTTAACTCTTCTGGCAAGTTTTCCATTCTTATGAAATTCATGTACAGAGTCTTTTCGATCTGATGTGTACCACGTATAGTTAAGCAATAATCCCTCCCGATTATATTGAGCGAAACGACCATTTTTAGCACCATTCTGATAGTTTTCACTTTTCAGCATTATTCCATTCCACCAAAAAATACATTCACCATGGAGCTGATCCTCCTTATAATTTTTTTGTTCAGTTTGAGTGCCGTTAATATTCCATGATTTCCATATTCCGTGTAACTTCCCATTTAAATAATTTCTTTCATTTATAACTTTTCCAAAACTGTATTGGTAACTTATACCATTGAGCATATCGTTACTGTAAGTTTCCACTAGCTTAGGAAATGTATCGGCAGCAAGTTCTTCATACGTAAACCAGACGCCATTGGCCTTTCCGTCTTTGTACTGTTCTACTCTATTACGTTGGCCACTATTAAACCAAGTTTTACGGCTAATCAGTAAACCATTTTCATACACTGCTTCCATTTGAAGCTTACCATTTTCAAACCAATGCTTTTGTGTACCATGTAAAGTACCATTGACGAAATAAGCATATTGACTCAGCTCTCCATTTTGGTAAAAATTAATCCATCCACCATCTTTCTTACCGTTTAAGTATTTCCCCCCGGTTTCGGACAGGCCTGTTTCAAAATACGATACAAACATACCGTCAAGCGTATCGTTTTTGTAGGTGGCTTGTTTAACCAGAATGCCTTTTTCGTTCCAGTATTTCCAGTTTCCGTTTTTCTGGTAGTTTTTTACTTTCCCCTCCGATGCTTTAACGCCGTTGGCATGAGTAGTTTTTACTTTGCCATTTTTCTTAGGCTCATTTCCGGCAATGAGTTGGGCTGAGGCAAACAGAAAAGTGAAAAATAAGATGCAAATGCGGGATGCTGAAAATGTATTCATTGACTGATGTATTCGGAGTTATTTATTTGTTTCAAAAATACGGAAAGGAAAGGGATATGTGATGAGGTATTTAGAAGCGTAAAACCGAAAAACGGACTTAAAATAAAATGCGTTATAACCAACTTTTTTCATTGTAATATAAATCTAATAGGCAAACTCATTCGTACATCAACAGGTTTACCATGCATAGTTCCAGGTATCCATTTCGGCATTGCTGCAATAACACGTATTGCTTCTGCAGATATGTCGGATGCACCCTGAACTGCTTTCAGGACAGTAACATCAGTAATTGAACCGTCGCTCCTAACAATGAAATTAACATAGACGGTACCTTGTATTTCCATACGTCTTGCAGATTCGGGATAAATAATATTTTCCGACAAGTAACGAACGAGTGTACTTTCCCCCCCAACAAATCTGGGCATTTCTTCTGCAAACACGAATACAGGTCCTTGATAAAGCTTCAATTTAGATGAATCAGCTTCTTCAATCAGCTCAACTTCTTGTTCATCTACATTTAAAAAACGAGGATCATCAGTTATGTCAATATACTGAGTTGGATCATCGATCAATTCAGCCGGAAAATAATCTCTGATTATGTCGTTATACTCAACATCTCCACGTTTCAAAAGTTTTCCTTTAACGTTCCAAACCAAGGGAGGATTGACTACGTTAGAATCAAAACATTGCATTTCAATCATTAATCTTCCATTCTGATTCCGACAACGATAAACACCACAGATAGTATCACTTCGATATGTAATTTCTGAACATATAGTACCGTTATCATAATATTTAAACCATACTCCATGTTTCACTTTTTTTCTCAAGTTTCCTTTAAGGATTAACACACCATCCTCATTAAATTGTTCAAATGATTCGTATGTCCCAGATTTATTCATGCAAATACTGCGCGTCGCAATTTTACTATTTGAATGATAAGTAAGAGCAGAGTCTATATTTCCTTTTGAATACCAGATACGACTTATACATTCACCCTGTTGATTATTTTCAATGAACAAACCATCTGGAACACCCATTAGGTAAGTTGCTTTTTTTACCAGTTTTGCATCATTGTAGTATAAGCTTTCTCCGTGAAGTTTACCGTTAAGATAATTTTCGTCTGAACTGAGATTTCCATTTTTATCCCAAGTGCGAAGTTTACCATGCAACTGATCAACAATATAATTTGCCTCTTTTATCTTTCGACCATTGTTATATTCAACTGAAAGTCCGTTAAGTCTATCTTGTATATAATGTTTAACAGATACAGGGGTTGTATCAGTTGTATTCTCATCATATAAGAGCCATTCACCATTTCGTTTTCCTGAAAAATAATTTTCCACTTGATGCACCCGACCATTACTAAACCACATTTTACGTCTAACAATAACGCCATATTGGTACAATGATTCCTCAAACAGAATACCATTTTCGAACCAAAATTTTTGTGTGCCGTTGTATTGTCCGCTTAAGTATGATGTTTGGCTGCGCAGTTTGCCATCGGTGTACCATTCATTCCAGTTCCCGTTTTTTTGTCCGGCCAAATAATTGCCTTCGTTAGCTTTTTGACTTTGCGAATGAAACTCTACATACAACCCGTTTAACACATCATTTTTGTAGGTGGCTTGTTTAACCAGAATGCCTTTTTCGTCCCAGTATTTCCAGCTTCCGTTTTTCTGGTAGTTTTTTACTTTCCCCTCCGATGCTTTAACGCCGTTGGCATGGGTAGTTTTTACCTTGCCGTTTTTCTTGGGTTCATTGCCAGCGGTGAGTTGGACTGAGGCAAACAGAAAAGCGAAAAGAAGGATGCAGATGCGGGATACTGAAAATGTATTCATTATACAGATGAGGTTCGGAGTTATTACTCCAAATTTATGGAAAGACTTAAAAATCTCAATACTAATGTCCGTTCTTGTTTAATAAGTTTCATAAATCACCAAAAACGGCACGGCATGTGATCTTATCTTTACACTATGAAATGGCTCTCCTCTGCCCTGCTGTTTGTGTTTCCGCTGCTGCTGCATGCGCATTCCGAACAAACTACATATCCGAAAAACTATTTTCAGACTCCGATAGATGCGCCGCTTTTACTGGCCGGGAATTTCGGGGAGCTGCGTCCGAATCATTTTCATGCTGGCATTGATATTACCACGCAAGGCAAAGAAGGTGTTGCCGTTTTTGCCGCTGCTGAAGGCTATGTTTCTCGCATCCGTATTAGTCCGTTTGGCTACGGGAAAGCGTTGTATGTAACGCATCCCAACGGCTATACTACAGTTTACGGACACCTTCGCAATTTCAATAAAGACATTGGCATGTATGCCGAACGCAACCAGTATGAAGTTGAGCTTTTTGAAATTGACATTACGGTTCCGCCGGGCACTTTGCCTGTAAAAAAAGGGGAAATCATTGCCCGCTCCGGAAACACAGGCGGAAGCGGCGGCCCGCACCTGCATTTTGAAATTCGCGATACCAAAACCGAAGATGCCATCAATCCGCTGCTGTTTGGTTTACCGGTTATCGATAAAGTAGCACCCACCATTGTGCGCGTTGCAATTATTCCGCTTGATGTAAACAGCTATGTGAATGGTAAGTCGCAGAAAAAATACATTACCCTGAAGCTGCTCAAGGGCGTTTACGTTCCGGCTGCGGCTGCCGATTCACTGCCAACGGTTTCAGGAAATATCGGATTTGCTGTTGAGGGTTATGACAAAGAATCAACCCCGCACGGGAAGAACGGAGTTTATGGAGTCCGGCTAAGCATCAATGGTAATGCTATATATGCTCATCGTCTTGAACGGATTCCGTTTGAGCATTCGCGCTACATCAATTGCTTTATTCATTATGAAACATATATTAATTCCGGAACATATCTTCAATGCAGTTATCTCCCGCAAAACAATCTATTGCCAGTCTATGATACTGTTGTAAACAGCGGCGAATTTCAGCCTCAGCCTTTAAAAACATATAAAATTAATTATATACTTACAGATGCTTACGGCAATAAAGCTACCGCCGTTTTTCGTGTAAAGGGCGAAAAAGAAACTGATAGGGGCATTATTTTCACACCTCCTATGATTGATATTATTCCGTGGGACAGCGGAGCTGTTTTTGAATCAACCGGAGAATGGCAGCTCGAATTTTTACAACGATCTGTTTATTCATTTACTGAATTAAAAACAACTTTTGAAAACAATAACCCGGCATCGCCTTCAATCACCATTTGCAACCGTAACATCGCATTGCACAAGCCCTGTACCCTAAGCATGGCTGTAAAAAACACCAAAGACATGCTGGCGAAAGCAGTGATCTGTGAGCAGATCATGACAAAGCAAAAAGCTGTTCGGTTTTCAGCACTTTCAACTACAATGCAAAACGGATATGCAGTTGCTGCAGTTAAAAATTTCGGTACCTATCAGGTTCGGTATGATACCACAGCGCCGGTAATCCGAACTTCAAATTTTGATCTGAAAGGCCAGAAACAGACAAATCTCAGTGCGCTGAAAACAGTACAGTTTACAATTACCGATAATCTTTCAGGAATAAAAACATACAGGGCAACTATAAATGGCAAATGGATAATTGCCGACTACGATGCCAAAAACAACCGGCTTACTATTGATCTCTCCACCTATAAAGGAACCGGCAAATGCACGTTCAGACTTGAAGTAGCTGATAAATGTGGTAATCAAAGCGTTTATCTGAAAGAATTTA
>CALRTD020000088.1:0-11341 GCA_943371015.1 Synechococcus sp. UW140
TGAATGAATAGATGTTAAACAAATGGTTTGAATCCAAACTAGAAATTGGGTCGTCAATGTAAATTATCGTGTCCGCTATTTTATTATTTTGTTCTTCGAGTTTTGCAGTAAAGTAAGCAAATGAAATTGCTGTCTTTTCTCCTTCACTCAAATTTTTAGCTAAATCTGTACCTCTAAACAGTTGAAATTTCTTATCGGCAGTTGGGGTTATTTGAACATCATCTTTACCGAAAAATATTTTTAAATAATCATTTACTACACCTGCACCTTTAACTGTTTCGTCAAGTTGTGATTTGATTAAAGTAATTGCTTGTTTCTTACCTTCAATTGTAACGCCTTTTGCATCAATTTCCGTTTGTTCATTTGTGAGCTCGGTTTGAATGGCTGAATAAGTTTCAGTTGTTTCAAATTGTGCTGCAAAATGTTCTTTCAGTTTTTCAATTGCTGCATTCTTTTCTTTTGTAAAACCTGCTGTCCTTTGGTCGTTGGTTTTAATTACAGCATTGAAATTAGAAAGTTCTGTTTCAATAGTTGCTATATTGTCTGTAAATGCTGTAATTTCAAGTCTGTCGAAAGGTTTATCTTTCTTACTTTCCAAGTCTTTTATCAGCGAAGCAATTAAATTATTGAAATTGGTTATCTTCGTTTCAAGCAAAGGTTTCATTATCCTGAAATCAGCAAGTAAGTCTGTATAAAATGCCGTTTCAGTTGGCAACGGAGTTGCAAGAGTTATCTTTGATTCGTTTAATATTCTTAGTTCACTTTCAATATCCGTTTTAAGCAAGTCATAATCCTTTGAAAAATGCTCGTTAAGTTTTGACAGCAAATCGGCTGGTAAGGGGTTTCCGCAAAATTCGCAATCTGTTTTTCCCTCGTGCAAAGTTTTACCTGCTTCAACCCAGTCGCTAATTGGCTTGCTGTCTAATAGCTTTTGAATTTTATTAGTAGATGCAGCTTGCCTCTGCAATATAGTTTCTACTCCTGATTTAAGTTTTGCCAAATCAGCAATCGAAATAGTTATCTCTCCAATTAAAGGTTTTTGTTCATTAGAAATTGCTTGTGCCTTGTATTTATCAAAATCAGTTTGTGATAGAGTGTAAGTGGCAACTGCCGTTTTTACTTTTTCAACTATTGGTAAAAAGTGACGACTATCAAATGGTCTTATACTTAATAAGGTTCCGATGTCTCTTGCTTTATTTGTAACTGCTCCGTTTATTCGACTTTGCTTTTCACTTCTTAATCTTTTTGCTTCTGCTAAATCTGTTTCGGCTGTTTTTAAGTCTGTTTCCTTTTGCTTCAATTCAGTTTGCAATTCTATGTTTTCTGCACCAAGTAAAAATATTGGTTCAATGTTATCTGTATCCCATTTCAAATTTTCCTTTACAAAATCCGAATTAAATACACGAATGTTTGGCTTGGTGGTAAATGTGTTATCGTATTTTTCGGTTGCATTCTCCAATTCAAAAGTTACTGTCAAATAATCATCGTGCAACTTTCCCTTCTCTAAACACCTGAAAACTCTTGATAGTGTTGTTTTTCCTGAATAGTTCCAACCATAAATAAGGTTAAAGGTTTTAAATTCGGGCAAAGCACTTCCATTGAAGTTTTTAAAAACACCAAAGTACTTAATCTTATTTATTTTGGTTATCATCTATTATCTGTCATTTTGGAGAAGTTCGCTGGTCTTTTAGGTTTGCTTATAACTCCTAAATAGACGCAACTAATTATATAATTCAAATCTAAAAATATCTCACTAAAAACTCATATATATTACAGCATTTCCCTAAAAAACCATCAAATCTGAGGATATATTCTCCCCAACATCCATTAATCTCAAAGAACTTCTTGTACCCTAAAAATCAATACATTAAATCAAACCCAAGCACAACAAATCAAATCAATTCACTTTATTTAAAATAACATTGAGCTGCTCTAAATATATAGGCTTAATCAAATAGTTATCCCCTAAATTATACTTCTTAGCTCTTGCCATATCTTCATCACTGTTTGAGCTGGTGAGTATATAAATAACAATACGCTGTGGTATTTCAATTTTCAGAAATTCCTCCAGAAAACGCCAGCCATCCCAAACGGGCATGTTGATGTCGAGAAAAATAATTTCGGGTAATTGTTCTTTATTGGTGTGCTGCATGAACAGCGTGTCATACGCCTCTTTTCCGTTTTTACAAACAACAACGTTATTAACCAGACCTGTTAACGAGATGTATTTTTTTATGATAAACAGATGAAGCGGATCATCTTCAACAACACAAACCATATTAACTTTTTTCATACGGTAATTTTATTTTAAATGTGGTGCCTTTGTTGAGTTCGCTTTCTACTTCTACTTTTCCGCCCATACTTTCCAGTTGATTTTTTGTTATGAACAGACCAACTCCTCTTGAATCTTTATGTTTGTGAAAGGTTTTGTACATACCGAACAATTGATCACCGTGCTTCATCAGATCTATTCCCAGTCCATTGTCCTGAAAACTGATTTCTGCATACTGGTCTGCTTCCTGAGCTGAAATAACAATATTCGCCTGTCGTTCAGGTGAGCGGTATTTGATGGCATTGGTAATAAAGTTAAGTACAATACTATCAATGTATGCAGAAATACCGGATACACAAAACTGTTCGGGGATTAGGTTGGAGATATTGATATTCTCTTTTTTGATAATTGGCAAGAGGCTATCAATATTCTTTTGTACAGTCTTATAGATGTTCACTTTTTCAAATCCTTCATTTGTGAGATTTACTTTCACAACTTCAGTGAGATCTTCGATTGTTTGCCGAAGACTGTCGGTTCCTTTGGCCAGGAGTTGTAGGAGTTCATTATTAAAATATTCCGGATTTTCGATTTCAAGAAGCTCCATAAGTCCGGTAATTCCGCCGCTATGCGAGCGCAGGTTGTGCGAAACGATGTGTGCAAAATTCTTGAGCCGTTCGTTTTGCTCTTTCGTAATTCCGAGCAGCGATTTTATTTCGGCTTCTGCTTTTTTGAGTAAGCTGATATCAGTAGCAACGCCCAAATAGCCTACTATTTCATTGTTCTGCTTAACAGCAGTAATAGAAAGCAGAACCGGAAATGTGCTGCCGTCTTTTCTTATGTATGTCCACTCGCGGGTGTGCGGAATTCCCTTTTTAGCTCTGTAAACAAAAACCTCAAAGCCTTCTACCCGTTCATTGTATTCTTTGAAGAGGATATCGCTTTCTCTGCTGATCTCTTCTTCGGTATGAATTATTTTAGGTGTGTGTTTCCACAACAGCTCCTCGGCTGTGTAGCCCAACAGTTGTTCAGCCCCCGTATTAAATTCTCGGATTAATCCGTTGCAATCGGCACTAATTATGGCAACCTGAGTGCTTGCATTCAGCAGCGCCTGATTTTTAGCCAGTGTGGCCGATAGTTTTTGTTCTGCAAGTTTGAGTTCCGTTATATCAATGATCTGAGAGATGAAATACAGGATTTGCCCCTCTTCATTTTTTACCATTGATACTCCTAAAATGATATAAACTATATGTCCGTTTTTATGGAAATATCTTTTTTCGAGCTGATAATGGTTTCTTTTTCCTGCAATAATTTCACTCAGCAAATCCAGATCCGACTGCAGATCATCAGGATAAGTGATGTCCTGAAAAGTAAGGCTCTTGAGTTCTTCTTCTGAATAGCCAACAATTTCGCACAGTCTTTTATTTACTCTGAGCCAGCGTCCTTGTTCATTGAGCAATGCCATGCCAATAGCGGCATTCTCGAAATTTCCTCTGAATGCCTGTTCGCTTATTTTAAGTTCCTCTTCAATTTTTTTCCGCTCGGTAATGTCCTGATGTGTTCCGTACATCATCAGCGGTTTACAGTCATCCGTCCAGCTAAACACTTTACCGCGGTCAAAAACCCAAACCCAGTGACCATTTTTGTGCAGCATACGTGCTTCAAACTCATAGTATTCGGTTTTACCTTCAAAGCACCTGTTCAGCCGATTTCCCGATTCCTCCAGATCATCGGGGTGAGCGAGTTTGATCCAGGTTTCGATGCTTATTGGTTGTAATTCATCCAGCGTATATCCAACAATTTCGGCCCAGCGTTCATTAAAAATAGTTTCTCCGGTTTGCACATTCCACTCCCAGGTGCCAACATTTGTACCTTCGAGAATGTGCTGATAACGCAGTTGTGTAAGTTCAAACTTTTCAGCATTTTCTTTATCAGCTGTGATATCCTGAAATGAGCCGATAAGTATATCTTCTCCAAATTCATTTGCCGTAAAAATTCCCGATGCTCTTACCCACTTGAGATTATTTTTTGCAGTAATTAAACGGCATGTTACATCAAACGGCGTTTTTGTTTTGATGGTGTTTTCGATCGCTCGTTTTATTACCGGACGATCTTCGGGGTGATAAAATTCGATACCGTTGTCTTTATTGTGATCAAAATCAAGAGGAACTTCGTGTATTTGATAAACTTGTTCTGTCCAGATTGTTCTCCCGGTTTTGAGCTCCATTTCCCATGAACCGAGTTTATTGATGTGCTGGGTTTCTTTGAGCAGGGTATTGTTTTTTAACAGCTTATCGGTGATCAGTTTATTTTCAAGATTTTTTCTGCGAAGTTCCAGCAGCATAACGGTTTGTCGGGCCAATTTTCTGAGCAGGTCAATCTTTTCTTCGCTTATCTTTTTAGGTTGAGAGTCAATTACACAAAGTGATCCCAGCGCATATCCGTTTTCATTAACGAGGGGAATTCCGGCATAAAAAATCACATGCGGTTCGCCTGTTACGTAAGGGTTATCGCAAAAACGGATATCCGTGCGTGAATCTTCCACGATAAAAACATCATCAGGCGTATTTATGGTGTGGCCGCAGAACGAATCTTCGCGAGAGCTTTGATCACCAGAAATTCCGCAACTTGAAAGAAACCATTGTTTGTCTTTAGTAATCAGTGTGATCAGCGATATGGGAGTACCGCAAATCTGTGCGGCCATGTTTACAAGAAAATCAAACTCTTCCTGTTTTGTTATTCCTACTATTTTGTAGGAATCCAACTCAGCAATTCTTTGCTCGTCGTTGTCTGGGATCAGGGGTGCGATCATCGATTTATGAATTACTTATTGGTTAATGATCCTTATGTACAAAAAATAGAATTAACTGGATATGAATACTGAGCAAATCAAAAATAGAGACATTTATCACATACGCAAAACATATTATTTAATAATTGAAAATCATGTATTGTTTTTTATTCAATAAGAATGGTTGATCTGAACTGTAGTTTATTCATTTCTGAACAAGCAGTTAATCATCCGGCCCTGTGTTTAACCTTGTTTGGGTACATCAAATCGAATCATTGTCAGCCCACAATTCACCAAAAGAGCTGAAAAAGATTCGTGCGAATTTTGTTTTATCGTTTTGATCCAAAGAAAATAATCAATCACAAATAACTTATTATCAATTACTTGAGAAAATAAATATCAGATACAATCATTTGCAAACACTTACTATCGAATACAAACGACAAACGCTTGCAAACAGAAAAATCCCGCCACACCTTTGCACCGTCGAAACAATCGAACTGCTTTCCGGAACAGTACAGGCGGTAAGATTGCCAGACACGGATTCAAACCATACGTTCTTTTCATTAGAGACAATTTCACACGACGAACATTTTTTTCAGTTACACAATTAATCACACGTTACATTTTTAAGATCAAGCTACGATGAGCAAAATGACAAGCGAAAATCAGGTAATCATTACCGGCCACGTTGGAGCCGCCCCTGTACTCAAATCACTCGACAGCGGAAAGCAAGTGCTGCGTATTTCACTAGCAAACAATTCATGGGTAAATGGCACCCGCCGCACTCACTGGTACACCATTGTACTTTGGAATGAACTGGCAGCAGTGGCCGCAACGAAAATTGGAAAAGGAGATTTTGTGGGATTCCGCGGAAAGCTGAATACCCGTGAGTTTGAAGGAAAAGACAAAACACTTTACCGCATCACCGAAATTCTTGCCGATCAGTTCTGGCTCGAATCTGAACAACTGCCGCTGGCAGGTTAATTCCGGGCCGAGGGTTGCGCTGAGGTACAATTCACCAATCTGAATTTTCCCGGCCCGGCGCAACCCTGTCCGGTTTTATACAGCTGTTTGCTGTAAAATCTTCAATTATTACAAATTTCAAATACTAAAAATTTCAATTACTAAAGGGGGACGCGATGCATCGCGTCACGACAAGGACAACGACAAGGACAAGGACAACGACATCGATAACGATAACGATATCGACAACAACAACAAAACAAGAAAACTTTCTTTTTACTTTTTCAGCAATCATCATTTTTCACTTCCGAGCTCCCGCATTAACAGCTGGTAAGGAATCACTTTTCACCTTTCACCTTTCACTTTACACTTTACACTTTACACTTTACACTTCTGAGCGGAAGCCGAAGAAACACTTTCAAAAAACATGGAAACCAAAGAAACCAAAATCGTTCGCATCAACACCATCGAAATTAACGGTCACCTCGGACAAACACCTGAACTCCGCGAACTGAGTAACGACAAGTGCGTGACCAAATTCTCTATCGCACAGCATACTTTTGTGAACGGCGAAAAATTTACACATTGGTACAACATTGTGATCTGGAACGAGAAGGCCCGCACGGCCTGCGAAAAACTGAGCAAGGGCGATTTTGCCTCCTTCCGTGGCCGCTTATCGGCCCGCGAATACAAAACTCCTGACGGACAGAAACGTGTTACCTATGAAATCGTAGCGGAAGAATTTTCGCTCGAAACAAATTTGCAGCGCAAAGCGAGTTAACAACTTGCTTGTAATCCCCGGATATCACTGATTCGGGGATTACTTTTCAACCTTCATCTTCTTTTCATTTTACGAGCAGTTATTCATTATTTACATTTTATTTTTTACATCTATGAGCACCAATACTCCTTTCCGCAATTTCAAGACACGCATCCAGAACAGCGTTGTAGTTTCAGGCAATCTCGGCAACGATCCTTTCCGGTTAAACCTCAAAGACGGAAGCACAATAGCCCGCATTCTGCTTGCCCAGCATGAATACAAAAACGGCGAAAAACTTGTGTACTGGTTTCACATCATCCTGCACGAAGAATTGGCCGAACAGGCCTTTGAAGTCCTCCGTAAAGGACATCGCGCCGGATTCAGCGGAAAATTGGTGTCGCGGCAATACTATACCGAAACCAATAAAATGATTACGATCATGGAAGTTGAAGCTAATCAGTTTTGGTTGGAAACGAAATTATCGAAACTGGCCAGCTGAGTAGTTTTGCATAGGTGTCTTCGATAAGCTCAGGCACCTATGCATCTTACTTTCCGGAGCCTTCGTTGCCTGAGCTTGTAGAAGGCAACTAATGCACAAAGCCCTTGTCAGCTCTCGACTCCGCTCGAGCTGACAAGGGCTTTTTGCAGACAAATCCAGCCGTTTTGCATATCGGTTTTGCGCCGGTGCTTACCGTGAGCGTATTTCGTGCTGCATGACAAACGCCATTGAAATACGCAACCTTTCGCACAGCTTCGGAAGCGGCATCAACATTCCGGACCGGCTGAGCATGAATGTGCAAACCGGCAGCATTTATGGTTTTCTCGGGCCCAACGGAGCCGGGAAAACTACTGTGCTGCGGCTGCTGCTGGGACTTATTGCACACCGCGAAGGAAACATCAGCATTATGGGCGAAAAGCTGCCTGCAGGGCGAACGGCCATGCTCAGCCGCACTGGCGCGCTCATCGAATCACCTTCGTTTTACGGGAAGCTTTCGGCAACCGAAAACCTCGAAGTGATCCGCCGCATCCGAAAAGTACCGGAGAGCCGCATCACCGAAGCATTGGAACTCACCGGGCTCAGCGATACGGGCAATAAAACAGCCGGAAAATTTTCGCTGGGCATGAAACAGCGGCTCGGAATTGCGGCGGCTTTACTGCACCGGCCCGAGCTCCTGATTCTCGATGAACCGACCAACGGGCTCGACCCGGGCGGCATTCTCGCCATGCGCGAACTGCTCATCCGCCTCAACCGCGAGCGCGGCATTACCATTGTCATTTCCAGTCACCTGCTGGCTGAAATCGAAAAGCTGGTAACACACGCCGGTGTGCTCAACGGCGGAAAACTCCTGTTTGAAGGTCCGCTGGAACAGCTGCAGCAACTGCGCAGCAAAAACACCGCTGCCGCTGCCGAAACTTCCGACAATGCCCGGAGTGCCGAAATAGCTTCGCGCATGGGCTTGAACGTGCGGCACGAAAAAGAGCAACTGCTTATTGCCGGCTGCGAACGCGAAACACTGGCGCAGCTGAACCGCGAACTCAACAACGCTGGCATTCTGGTTTACAGCATAGCTCCGGCGCAGCAAGATCTGGAATCCGTTTTTCTTCAACTTATCGGGCAGTAAACATGAATGTGATTCTCCTCAACGCCGTCAGCAGCGAATGGCTGAAACTAAAACGCAGCGCTGTGTTACGCCTCACCATTGCCGGGGCTTTTGTGGTTCCGGTCATTATGATGATTGCTGCTTTTGCCAGTCCCGACCGATATGCAGAAGGTGTAAACCACGAAAATTTCTGGCTGAAACAGTACAACAGTTCGTGGCAGTTTATGAATATGTTTCTGCTTCCGCTGGGCATTATTCTTATCATCAGTTTGCTGCTGCAACTCGAACACAGCAACAACGGCTGGCGGCAGCAACAATTACTTCCGATAAAACCGGCGGTAACATTCGTCAGCAAGTTTATACTGGTGCTGATTCTTGCATTGCTGTTCGTAACACTCTTCAGCATCGGTATTTATCTCTCCGGTATTCTTCCGGCAGCAGTGATGAGCGATATTGATTTACCGGCGGGTGAATTTCCGTTTCTGCGCATTCTCAAACGAAGTTTGCTGCTTACTGCTGCCTGTTTGCCGGTTGTAACGCTTCAGTTTATGCTGTGTATGCTGTTCCGCAACTTCATGTTGCCGATGGGCATTGGTATTGCGCTGTTTGTGGCTTCGCTGATTTCGGTTTCGTGGAAATATGGCGGCGCACTCCCCTACACCTGGCCTGCGCTGGAGTTTATGCAAACCAATGTAGCATCAGCCTATCTTTATCCGCAAGGCTGGATTCCGTACACCTACTCGGCGGCGTTTCTGGTCATTGGTTGTATCATTTACCGAAACAGAAAAATAAAGGATTAGCTTCGCGAAACGCGCTATGAAAAAATCGGTTGTTCTTCTGTTGCATAGTGGTTACTGGCTGGTGTTTCTGGTGCTGCTCTGGCTGTTTCTTGGCTTGCTGCTGCCGGTAATGACAGAACTCAGAGAGCCGGGCTATAACGAGTTCAGTTCACTTGCCCGGCAATGGTTCAGGCTGATGCTTGGCTTTGCTATTGTGCCCGGATTGATTTCGTTTTATATCAATTACACAGTTGTATTTAACCGTTTTCTGAAGCAGCGGCGTATGCTGCTGTTCTTCGCGTCACTCATTGCAACTGTTGTGTTTTCGGTAGCTGCGGGGCTTGGTGTGTTTGCTTTAGTTCACCACAATGTGTTTATCTACCAGCCGCTTGATGCGCTTGTTGCCATTAGTTGTGTAATGGGATTTGGTGCGTTAATGAATGGTATTGTGGGTTTGGTGATGAAAGGGTTTATCAGTTGGTATTCGGAATTGCGCATCAACGAAGAACGTCAGCGCAAAACCACGGAAATGGAACTTGCACTTATTCGCGCACAACTCAATCCGCATTTCCTGTTCAACACCATCAACAATATTGATGTGCTTATTGCCAAAGATCCTGCGGCAGCATCCGATTACCTGAACCAGCTTTCGGGCATTCTGCGTTATTTACTGTACGAATCGCCGCAGGGCGATACGGATCTGAGCAACGAACTGAAGCACCTCGAAAACTACATGGCTCTGCAGCGCATCCGCTCAGCAAACCAGAAGTATATCAGCTACACGGTAAACGGGAATGTACATGCGCTGCGCATTGCGCCCATGATTCTGCTGCCGTTTGTTGAAAATGCGTTCAAGTATTCGACCAATAAAAAGATCGATGAAGCGGTGAAAATTTCGGCAACACTGGTTGGCAGCACACTGCATTTTGTATGCAGCAATTATTACGAAACGCAGCAGGAAGCCTATACACAGGGCGGTTTGGGCAATGCGCTCATCAAACGCCGGTTAGAGCTGGTTTATCCCGGCAAGCATCAATTGGAAATTGTGCAGGATGCCGATCTTTATACCGTAAAGCTCACACTCGAACTCAGCAACGCATGAAGTGCATCATCATAGAAGACGAACCGCTGGCACTCGAACGCACGCAAAGCTATGTGCAGAAACTTCCGTATCTGCACTTGCTCCGCGCATTCGACAACGGCATTGAAGCACTCCGCTTTCTGAAAGAAAATACGGTTGATTTGATTTTCCTGGATATCCGAATGGATGAACTCACCGGCATCCAGCTGCTGGAAGCCGCGAAGATTGATGCGCAGGTAATTATTACCACCGCCTACAGCGAGTACGCACTCAAAGGCTACGAACTCCGCGTAACCGATTACCTGCTGAAGCCGTTTACTTTCGCGCGATTTGTGCAGGCGGTTGAACATGCCCGCGCCAACACACAGCGGAGCCCTGCTCCTGAAAAGCAATTCCTGTTTGTAAAAACGGAATACCGTTTGGAGAAAGTGATGTTTGATGAGTTGCTGTACATAGAAGGTATGCGCGATTATCGGCGCATCCACACCACCAAAACGCGCATCATGACACTGCAAACCTTTGGCGAACTGGAGCAGGAAATTCCGCCGCACATTGCTATGCGTGTGCATAAATCGTACATGGTTGCGCTGCACAAAATAGATGCTGTTGAGCGCGACCGCATCCGCATTGGCGAGGTACTGGTTCCGGTTTCAGACACCTACCGCGATGCTTTTTTTGCAGCGATCGGCGGGAAGTAAACGGCTGTACACTTTGCAGCAAAACCAATTTCAGGCATTCCGAAAACCGATTGAAACAAAAAGTAAACTACGATGCTCACCGCCGTAAACCCCAAACTTCCGATGCGCGATAAAGCCGTTACGCGCAACTACTATGTAAATCAATTGGGCTTCACCGATATTGGTGCGGCTGATTATGCTGAATATTTGATTGTTCAGAAAGAAGCTGTTGAACTACACTTCTTTTTGTTTGAAGCACTTAATCCGGCTGAAAACTATGGGCAGGTGTATATTCGCACCAATGCAATTGAGGAGTTATATAAGAGTTTTATTGCGAATCAGGTGAGTATTCATCCTTCTGGTAGTTTACAGGTAAAGCCTTGGGGGCAGCAAGAGTTTTCGGTGCTTGATCCTGAT
>CALRTD020000089.1:0-11256 GCA_943371015.1 Synechococcus sp. UW140
CGCGAACGCACCAATATGATGGAAGCCCGCAACAATGTGGTTGTGGTAAACACCAAAGGCGAACGGCTTGAAACCGAACAGCTTTTCTGGGATGAACGCGGCGACAGTCTTTACACATCAAAAAAAGTAAAAGTAACCAGCGGCACACAAATCATTCACAGTGAAGGACTTTGGGCCGATCAAACGTTTAATGTGTATCGGTTTTATAAAGTTACCGGTATCTTTGCCCTCCCTGATTCTCAAGAAGAAAAAAAATGAATTCATACTTCCGCTTTTCTGAATACATGTGGCTGGTGCTGGCCTTACTTTGTGCCGGTCTAACTGCATACTTTTTCCTGAGCAATCAGCCCGATAATGGGTGGTTTGGTATTGGAATGGCTGTGCTGGCAGGAGTCATGTACGGACTGCGCCGCAGATTCAATACAGCAGAGATGAAGCGCAGAGATGCAAAAAAATAACCCCAAAACACGCAAAAAACTAAACTTTTAACTCCGAAAACGAACCGGGTTTTGCCGTGTTTTCCCGACAAATCGTATATTCGTCCCCCGAATTAAATTCAAACGTCATCATTCCATGACCATTTTAGCGCGTATCCGCAGCCGTGTAGCCCTTCTTGTTGGGGTTATTTTCGTAGCCATTCTGGCTTTCGTACTCACCGATGTTTTCAGTGGTAAATTTGGCGTTTTTGGCGCCGGACAAAACGGCGATGTTGGAATTATCAATGGTAATTCCATTTCTTACAAAGAATTCTCAAGCAGCATGAAAAACTATTCTGCTGATGAGAATATGCCAGAACAACAACGCCAGCAATTGTCTGACGGTGTTTGGGCCGAATTCATTGACAAACTGGTTTACGAGCCTGAATACGACGAACTCGGCGTATTTGTTGGTTCTGATGAACTTGCTGATCAGATGATGGGCGATAAGCCTTCTGATCTCATGCGCCAGTATTTTCAGGATCCCCAGTCGGGACAAATTGCACAGCAGTATGCAAATGCTGATGGCTCTTTGAATGGAAAAGCAATTCGCGATCTGGTTTCCAAATTCCAGCCGAAAGATCAGGCACAGTGGGTAAAAATTGAGCAGGAAATGCAGAAGCGTTTAGTGCGCGAAAAATACAATGTGCTTATCCGCAAAGGTCTTTACGTAACCTCAAGTCAGGCTATCCGCGAAGACAAAGAAGAAAAGACACAATACACATTCAAGTATTTCACAAAGCGCTATTCTGAAATTGCTGACTCAACCATTAAGTGCAGCGATGAAGAATTGAAAGCATATTACAAAGCCAACCCGCATAAATTCAAGCAGGCTGAGAATGCACGTTCTATTGAGTATGTGAATTTCGACATTCTGCCCACTGCCGAAGATATTGCCAATCAGCGCAAAGAGCTTGAAAGCCTCATGCCGGAATTCAAAGCTAAAAAAGGCAAAGAGGATACATTGTTTGTAAGCAACTTCTCGCCCGACGGAGGTTACCAGTCGAAAATGCTCCGTGCAGGCACATACCCGGTTGGAGCTGATAGTATGTTTATCAAAGCTGTAGCCGGCGATGTTCTCGGACCGTTCAGCATTGGCGAAAACAATGTGATCTACAAAGTACTTGGCCAGAAATTCAGTGCCGACTCCGCTAAAATCCGCCACATTCTTGTTGCCATGAAAGGCGGTACACCTGAAGCCACACGTACCAAAGAGCAGGCAAAACTTCGTGCCGACAGTATCGCGAAAGTGATCAAAGGCGGTAAGAAGATGGAAGATTTGGTTGAGAAACTTACAGACGACCAAGGTTCTAAATCCGGCAACAAAGGCGATTACGGTTGGTTTACACAAGAAACCGGCTTTGTTCAGCCCTTTAAAGATGCTGGTTTTAACAACCCGAAAGGCGCTGTTGTTGTAGTTGAAACACAGTTCGGCTACCACGTTATTCAGGTACTCGACCGCACAAAGGAAAGCCGCAAAACTGAAGTGGTTGCTATTGAACGCAAGTCTGAGCCATCTAACCAAACAGTAACTAACGTCTTTACCAAAGCTGCCGAGTTTGCAGGCAAAAACAATAACCTTGAGTTGTTTAACAAAGCTGTAACTGCAAACAAGCTTGCCAAACAAGCTGCTGAAAATGTTACTGAAAGCAGCCGCTACGTACAGGGTATTGAACAGCCCCGTCAGGTAATTCAGTGGATGTATGGTGATAATACTGAGGTTGGTTCGGTTTCTGAGCCTTTCCAAAACGGACAGAAATATGTTGTTTGTGTGCTCACCAAGATCACCGAAAAAGGTACTAAGCCATTCGAAGATAAAGACGTGCGCAGCATCTGTGAACTCGAAGTTCGCAAGAAGAAAAAGATTGAGCAGTTCACCAAAGAAATCAATGCCAAAAAAGCAACAACTATTGATGCCTGGGCTGGCAGCCTGAAACTTCAGGTAACTGATGCTTCTGCTAACTTCTCGAATGCAGTTCTTCCGATGGCAGGCAACGAAGGCCGTGTAATTGGCTGGATTGCCGGTAACCCAACACCCAACAAACTTTCACCTCCGATTGCTGGCGATCAGGGTGTTTATGTAGTAATGGTTAGCAGCGTAACACCTGCCGAGCCGCTGAAAGATGTAAAAACTCGTCAGCTTTCTGCTACAGGAGCTTTTGGAGCACAAGCTGATTCACGTGCTGCTGAAGTACTGCGCGAAGAAGCCGATATCACAGATAACAGAGCGCGTTTCTTCTAAAACCGCTTTTACAGAACATACACACCCCTTTCTTCTCTTTGCAGAGACGGAAGGGGTGTTTTGCTTTCATTGTCTCCATTGATTTTCTCCCTAATACGCGAACATTAATTCTTAGGCATTGCTAATTCACTATTTTTGATTGAAGAAACGCCCCCGTATGAAGATTACTCAGCACATCTGGCAAGAAGATAAATGGTCATTACCATCAGACCATTTAAAAGATGCACAACTCTGCCTTGTCTTTGGTTCAAGATTAACTCTTGAAAAAAATCCGGGCTTTATCGCTCAGCTTGCTGCAATTTATCCGGCTGCACAAATTGTAACATCAACTACAGCCGGCAATATTATTGGAGATTCGCTGCTTGATGATACACTGATTGCCACCGCAGTAGAATTCGAAAAAACACAGGTTCGTGCACAGTTTTTTTCAATGAATAATATTCAGGCTGATGAGCTGGGGCGAAAAATTGCGACAACATTAGATGACGAAAATATTGCCAGCATACTGCTTTTTAGCACCATGGGGATTAATGCCGGACAATTGCTTAGCGGATTAAATGAAAAGCTGCAGGGGCGTGTTCCTGTTTCAGGTGGTGTTGCCGGCGATGATACACGGTTTGAACGCACACTTGTTGGACTGAACGACAATATTGGCGAAGCACAAATTGTAGCTATCGGTTTTTACGGAAAACAACTTTCAGTTGCGCATGGCTCAAAAGGCGGCTGGGATACATTCGGACCGTTGAGAAAAGTAACAAAGTGTGTTGGCAACATTCTTTATGAAATTGACAATAAACCCGTACTTGATCTCTATAAAGAGTACTTGGGCGACAAAGCCGCCGCGCTTCCCGGATCTGCACTCTTATTTCCTTTCACAATAATTGACTCACAAACAAGTGAACCTGTAGTACGCGGAGTTCAAACTATTGATGAAAAAAATGGCGCAATTATTTTGTATGGTGATGTTGAAGAAGGCATGAGAATACAGCTCATGCGAGCCAATTTCGACAACCTGATCAGCGGTGCGGGCGACTCCGCCAAAGAAAGTTTTATCGAAAACAAATCACCTGAACTGGCTGTGCTGATTAGCTGTGTAGCACGCCGATTAGTGCTCGGTCAGCTTACCGAAGAAGAGTTGACAGAGTCGCGAAAAGTATTTGGTGACAACACGATTATCTGCGGCTTTTATTCGTACTCGGAGCTATCTCCGCTGGTTGGCGATAATGCTTGTCAACTTCATAACCAGACAATGACAATAACTACATTTTCTGAAGCATGATTAATAAGCCGGCTGCATTGAACCGACTTACAGCACGACAACTGCGTAAGGCTTTTCCTGACGACACTTACACCCCGGAAGGGCTTGATATGCTCATAACACTGATTAATGATTCGTACAACAATGCGGATGAAGATCGTGTACTTACGCAGCGGGCAATGAACATCAGCCAAAAAGAACTTGAAGAAATTAACGCCGAATTAGAGAAACGAAACATCTTCCTCGACAGTTTCAACCATGGTCTTGCACACGATGTAAAAAACCATACAGCAAATATTCTCGGACTCATTAGTATGTTGCGTAAATATATTGTGCGCAACAATCCGGAAATGGTTGAGAAGATTATTGATAAGCTTGATTTATCTACCAACCAGCTGACGTCAATTGTACAGGGCTTTCTCTACTTGTCGAAATTTGAAAACAGAACCGACGATCAGTACACCGAAATTGAAGCAGATATCCTCCAGGCTGCCGTACAACTTGAAATTCAATATCTGCTTCTTGGCAGAAATATTTCACTGAGTTATAACTTCAACTGCAATAATCTTCTTTACTCAAAGCATATACTGAAAATTATTTTCGTGAATTTGATTTCTAATTCATTGAAGTTCTCAAAACCCGGAGAGCCGGGAATTGTAAATGCAACACTTTCGCATACGGATGATGAGATCATCATAACGGTTGAAGATAACGGCACGGGAATGAATCTGGAGGATGAAAACAATCAGGTATTTAAACTCTTTTACAGAACCAAACAGGCCGAAGCGGAAAAAGGGTTTGGCGTAGGACTTTATGTAATCAAAAAAATTATTGATCGCAACAACGGAAAAATTGAAATCGCAAGCCAAATCAATAAAGGAACAACAATAAGTATTCGGTTACCATTGAATTTAAATAAGTCTGCAGTATGACATATCACCACATACTTATTGTAGATGACAATCCGGTCACGGTATTTTATAATACCGATGTTGCTGCGGAAGTTTATCAAGATGTTAAAATACATTCATTTGAAAAACCAGAGGCATTAGTACAGGCATTTCACAACTACTTCGGAAGTACAAACGAACAGTTACTGATGCTGCTTGATATAAGTATGCCGGATAAATTAGGATTTGAGTTGCTTTCAGAACTGGAAGCCGCGCATCCTGAAATGGATCACCTGAATGTAATTATGGTTACTTCATCACATCTGAAAAGTGACATGGAGAAGGCCACCCGGTTTCCATGCATCATAGGCTATATTGAAAAGCCACTGACGACTGAAAAACTTATTGCGGCAGTAAATGGAACAATTGTATAACTACCCGATAACCGGTTCGGCGGAGTTTGAATTTGCCCGCCTAACTTATCACGAATCCATTTCACTGATTCGTTTAGAGTTTACACGCGATATTCAGTTTACACTAAAAGAAGTAATGCTGGTTTTTGAAGCATCGCAACAACTTTCAGGGGGAAAACCATTTCACATGATCTCTTTAGTTGATGTGCGTTTCAAGCCCGAACGTGAGGTTTATGATTTTATGGCCAGCGAGGCTCGGCAACAGCGAGTACTAAGCGAAGCATTTGCTCTGCCGTCGAGCACACTGCGCATTTTATATAATTTTTACCGGAGAATAAAGAAGCCTCAGATTCCCAGCCGGGCATTCAAAACCGAAGAAGATGCTTTAAGCTGGTCGCTGGATCTGATATCAGCGCAAAATAAGTAAGCGCTGAGAATCAAGTCGGATAAAAATAAAAAGCAGGATGGTGAAGCTGATTAGCGATGAACCTCCGTAGCTGAGAAACGGAAGCGGAATTCCGATTACAGGCACAAGACCAATCGTCATTCCTACATTTACCAAAAGATGAATCAGGAATATTGCTGCAACCCCGTAGCCGTATATCCGCGTAAAATCGGACCGCTGCCTTTCTGCTTTGAAGATCAGCCGAACAATAAGAAAAGTATAGAGCAGAATAATTCCGGCACTGCCCAGAAATCCCCACTCCTCGCCTACTGTACAAAAAATAAAATCGGTTTCCTGCTCGGGGACAAAGCGAAATTTGGTTTGCGTACCTTCGAGATAGCCTTTGCCCGCTGTGCCTCCGGAGCCAATAGCAATCATGGCCTGTTTTACATTGTAGCCGTACTTATCTTCCATTTTCCGCGATACATTCATTCCCAGCCAAACCTTTATTCGCGCCGACTGGTGTGGAGGAATTTTCTGAATTACTTTTTGCGACGCAAAAATGAGTATGATAAAAAGTCCTGCGGTTCCAGCTGCAATTAATATGTTATTGAGTTTTATTTTGCGTTGCAGGATCAGCCAGAGTGTAGCCAAAGCAACAGCTCCTGCGGTAAACCACCAACAGTGTTCGTAATACTTCAGTCCGAGCACCACAGCTACAACCGACTCAATTCCGAGCAGCAGCAGCCAGCCGGGAAATATGCCTTCGCGGTAAAGCACAATTACAAATGCGGCAAGCACAACTGCTACACCCGTTTCATTTTGAATCACAGCAATAATGAGCATCGGAACAAGCAGGAATGCCATTGCGGCAAAAAAATCGCGCACAGGGTCTCGCTTGGTTAAACCGCTGATGTACTTTGCCAACGCCAGCCCGGTCGAAAACTTCATAAACTCCGCAGGCTGCAAACCAAAACTGCCGATACGAAACCATGAATGACTGCCTTTGATTTCGGTACCTAGAAAACGCACTGCCAGATTGAGCAGCAAAAAACCGCCGTAAGCATAAAATGCCGTTGCCGTAAAAAATGAAGCATCCACCAGCAAGAGCGAAAACCCCAGAACAATTGAAACCAGTATAAAAACAAACTGCTTGCCCTCTAACCGGTCTAAATTGAAAATGCTGCTTTTCTGCGGATCGTAAACTGCCGAATAAATATTCATCAGCCCGAGCGTAACCAGCACGAGATAGATTACAACCGTAATCCAGTCAACGTTATAAAAAAGGCTTTCGCTGCGTTCGCGCATGGATGATTAGTTCAGTTTCGGTTTGGGTTGAGGCTTAGCTCCCGACGACGGGTGTTTGTGAATGAGATCGCCTTCTACCATTCGCTGTTCAAGATCGGGGCGCGAAACTTTTCCGAGCAAATACTTTTCCATCATCAAACTGGCAATCGGTGCAGCCCAGGTAGCTCCGAAACCGGCATTTTCTACAAGAATTGCAATACAGATTTTCGGTTTATCGCGCGGTGCAAACATGACAAAAACTGAGTGATCTTCGCCGTGCGGGTTTTGCGCTGTTCCTGTTTTGCCGCACGATTCGATACCCGGAATTTGAACACCGCGGCCCGTTCCGCCGGTCATTACAAGCGCCATACCGGTGATTACATCTTCGTAATGCTGGCGGTTGGTAACCTTGGTGTAATGCTTTTCTTTCCACTGCGGCAAAATCTGATCATTGCCGATACTGCGAACGACGTGAGGTGTAATGTAATGCCCGCGGTTGGCAATTGTGCAGATAATATTGCACATCTGCAGCGGAGTTACGCTAAGCTCGGCCTGACCAATGCCCAGCGAAATTACTGTTGAAGATCGCCAGCCGTTTACACCAAAAATTTTATTGTAGTAGTTAAATGTTGGCACAATGCCTTTCAGCTCATAAGGCAAATCAGTTCCGATTTTTACGCCTACACCAAAGCTGTTTACATAAGAACGCCAGGCTTCGTAGCCTTCAACTGTGTTTTTATACTTCCTGTTATCTACAATGCTTTTGAACACATACGAATAGTAAGAGTTACAAGACGTAGCAATAGAACCTTTCAGATCAGTAGGGCTGCCGTGCGGGTGGCATTTGGGTTTACCGCCCAACGGCGGATAACCTTGTGCACAGGGGTAAGTTGTTGCAGGCTTGAGCACACCCTCCTGCAAACCAACAAGCGCATTGAGCAGCTTAAAGGTTGAGCCCGGCGGATAATAGGCCTGAAGCGCACGGTTAAATAACGGTTTGCCCAGCGTATCACGCGCTAATGCCGAATAATTCTTCGGAAAATCGCGCCCAACGAGCAGATTGGGATCATAGGTTGGGCTGGTAACGAGCGCCAGAATTTCGCCTGTGGCCGGCTCAATAGCTACAACGCCACCGATTTTATTCTGCATCAGCCTTTCGCCGTATTGCTGCAACTCTGCATCCAGTGTAGAATACAGGTTTAAGCCGGGTACTGCTGCGGTGTCGTAAATTCCGTTTTTGTAACTGCCTTTGATGTTGTTATGCACATCGCGCATTAAAATCTGAACACCTTTTTTTCCGCGCAGTGCTTCTTCATACCCTTTTTCAATTCCGCTTTTACCGATATAATCGCCCGACTGGTAGTATGGTTTTTCTTTTATCGTTTTCTCATTCACTTCGCCAATGTAGCCAAGCAAGTGCGCAGCCATTGGAATCGGATACTTGCGCACTGTACGCGGAATCACATAAAACCCGTTGAAACGATACAGCTGTTCCTGAATTTGCGCATTCAATTCAGGCAGCATCTGACTTTCAAACGGATGTGTACGGTAGTCGGTTGCTGATTCCTCTAAACTTCCCGAAACTTTGACCAGACGCTTATTAAATTCGTCTTTGGTAATGTTCAGTATTTTACAAATCCCGATAGTATCACAATCCTTCAATTCACGCGGCACAACCATTAAATCATACGCCACCTGATTAAATACAAGGAGTTTGCCTTTGCGGTCGTAAATAGCACCGCGGGGCGGATAGTCGGTTTGAAATTTGAATGCCTGGTTACTCGCTGTGAGTTTGTATTTATCATCTACAATCTGAATTGTAAATAACCGCAGTATATACAGCAGAGCTACAACCACAACAAAAGCAATAACAATATATTTCCTGAAATCCGGGTTCATGTTGTGCTTGATTTTGTGCGGTAAAACAAGAACTGGGTAACAATAATGAGCAAGACGGTAGCAGCGGTACTCATCGCTATGCGTAACAGCGTGTGAAAGAATTCGCGGAAGCTGAACATCTCCAGAAAAAACAAAATGAAGTGATGCGAAAAAACGAGAATGATTGTATAGGTTAAAAACCACGCCCGTCCCATATCCTGCATGGTTGGCTGATTGCCGAACTCATACCCGTCGCGCGGTGCCATAAACCGCAACACCGCCGGGCGCAGAAACCCGATAAACGTGCACGTTGCGGTGTGCATACCCGGAGTTCCGTAAAACAAATCAACACACCAGCCGGTCACAAAAGCAATCAGCAAACCAATCCACGCGGGCAATTCAACCGGCAGCAGCAGAATAAACAGCACGTACAGAAACGGATTGAGTCCCGGCAGCGGTTCTACATTTTTCAGAATCAGTCCTTGCACCAGAATCAGTACAATGAACCGCAGGATATGGCGCAAAATCTCACTTACCATCGTCGGGGGGAATTGAGTTTTGCAATTTCTCCAGTTCTTCTTTCATCAGGTTGTTGACGATAGAAGCATGCTGGAGTTTTCTGAAATCAGTAGCGAGCAGCACTTCAGCAGTGTATGTTTTTTCGCCGGCTTTTTTCTCGAAACTAGAGATCACGCCTACCATGGTGCCTTTCGGGAAAGCATTGCCGAGGCCGCTGGTAACAAGTGTATCACCTTTCGCAAGCTTTACGTGAGTCGGAATTTCTTTCAGTGTAGCTGTGCGATAATCGCCACCCTGCCAAAGCAATTGGCCGAAGGTTCCGTCTTTCTTCAGGCTTGCGCTTATCCGGCTGTCTTTGTGCAGCAGCGACATTACCGTACAAAAATTAGGCGACACACTGCGCACAATACCCACAATTCCTTCGGGACCCACAACCCCCATGCCTTCGCGCACACCTTGTCTCGATCCACGAGCCAGAATAATGTAATTGTTGCGCCGTGTAACGGTATTGTCAATGACCTCAGCGTTGATAAATGTATAGCGCTGACGAAAAAGCGTATCGTTTACAGCAACTTCGGTTGAGTTGGTGCGCACCCAGGCATTTTGCTGAGCATTGCGCAAGCGGGCAATTTCTTCAGACAGAAGTTTATTCTGATCGCGAAGGTTGAAATATCCGGTAAGGTCGTTTCTCAGCGTGTAAAATTCTCCGGCAATTTCGCTGGTGCTGTTTACCGCTTCTGCTCGCTGATAGGGATTGCTGCGCACAAGAATGAGCACTGCAACCACCTCAAGGAGCAGGAACAGGAGAAAGAAGTAATTCCTGGCGAGGAAGACGATGAGATTGCGCATCGTTCAGATCCTGTGAAGTGGTGAATGCTGGTACTTCCTTATTTAAGCAGGAAGGGAAACTTATCGATATTCTTGAGCGCAATGCCGGTACCGCGCGCAACTGCACGAAGCGGATCATCGGCAATGTGAACCGGTAATTTTGTTTTGAGCGAGATGCGCTTATCGAGTCCGCGCAGCAACGAACCGCCTCCTGCGAGATAAATACCGGTGCGGTAAATATCAGCCGAAAGCTCGGGCGGAGTCATTTCAAGTGCATTCAAAATCGCCTCTTCGATTTTCGCAATTGATTTATCGAGTGCGTGTGCGATTTCAACATACGACACATAAATCTCTTTCGGAATACCGGTCATCAGATCTCGCCCATGTACCGGGAAGTCGGCCGGAGGATTTTCGATTTCTGTTAATGCAGCACCCACTTCAATTTTGATGCGCTCTGCTGTACGTTCGCCAACAAGTATGTTGTGCTGACGGCGCATGTATTCTTCAATATTGCCTGTAAATTCATCGCCGGCAATACGAATCGACTTGTCGCACACAATACCGCCGAGTGCAATAACCGCAATCTCCGATGTACCGCCGCCAATATCAATAATCATATTCCCCATCGGCTCTTCAACGTCGATACCGATACCAATTGCGGCCGCCATGGGTTCATGAATCAGGTAAACCTCTTTTGCTCCGGCATGCTCGGCAGAGTCGCGCACGGCGCGTTTCTCTACTTCAGTAATTCCCGACGGAATGCAAATTACCATGCGCAGCGACGGCTGAAACATTTTCCGCCCCGGATTGATCATTTTGATCATTCCGCGAATCATGTGTTCGGCAGCGTGGAAGTCGGCAATAACACCGTCTTTGAGCGGACGAATGGTTTTAATATTTTCATGCGTTTTGCCGTGCATCTGCATTGCCTGTTTCCCAACAGCAATGATTTTCCCGGTCATGCGGTCAACGGCCACAATAGAAGGTTCATCCACCACCACTTTATCATTGTGAATGATAATGGTGTTTGCAGTACCAAGGTCAATGGCAATTTCCTGTGTAAAAAGATCGAATACGCCC
>CALRTD020000090.1:0-11235 GCA_943371015.1 Synechococcus sp. UW140
TGTTTCCAGCTCGTGTTCCAGTTCTGCCCGCATTGTTGAAACGGAGGCAAAGGCAAAATTGGAGCTGAGCATCATGGGCGGGCTCACCGCATTGAAATAGTTTTCGCGGTCTTCGCCAAGATGATTGAGAATATAACTGAGATCCATTTTGCCGGTGTTTACTTTTTGAATACAAAGTAAACGGCAAGAATCAGGAATCCAAACCCGATGAGGTGATTAAATGTGAGTTCTTGTTTTTTGAACACAAGAACGAGCATAAGTGAAAACACAAGCAGGGAAACTACTTCCTGAATCACTTTAAGTTCAACCATGTTAAATGGCCCTCCGTTTTCATCGTATCCGATTCGGTTGGCCGGAACCTGAAAGCAGTATTCAAAAAAGCCATTCCCCAGCTGATAAGAACTGTGGCAAACAACCCGGCTCTCGGAAACCATCCCCATTCCGAAAACTTGAGATGTCCGTACCAGGCCATGGTCATAAACACGTTCGACACAACCAGAAATCCGATTGTTAGCAGTTGGCGGGTAAGCATAGGTATTATGAATTTGCGTGGCGGAGAATATAGATTTGGCTCGACCAGCGTTCGGCTCCGGCTTTCCGGTTAGAAACAAAGCCGCGCCAGAAAGCGGCGATGTAGCGTTGCGAACCGGTTCGGTATTTCTCGCTCAGCATCGAAACATAGTACGCGTCGAAAACCATTGGCTTTATGTCGTTGAGCACGAAGCCATGTGTTTTGGCTAATGCCCGGATATCGTTGGGGCGGAAATGCCAAAGGTGTCGGGGCACATCGTAGGCGGCCCAGTAAGCACCGTAGTGTTCGGCGTCGTGCGAGTTTCGGTTGGGGACGGCAATGATGAGTGTGCCGCCCGGAGCCAGAAGTTTTTTCAGCGTTTGCATGCGCCCCGGCAAATCGGGAACATGTTCGAGCACGTGCCACATGGTTATTACATCGTAAGCGGCAGTCGGCAAGTTGTCGAGTTCGGGTTCATCAAGCACAGAAAGCTGGTGGTTTGTTTTTGCTGCTTGCCGGGCTGATGGGCTTGGCTCAATGCCAGTAACCTCCCATCCGGCGTTTTTGCTGGCAGCCAGAAATTCGCCGGTCCCGCAACCAATGTCGAGAAGCCTTCCGGTTTTTCCGGCCAGCGCACCAACCATCTCTACTTTTTTGCGCATGGTGTATTTGCGCACCTGCTGATACATTTTGCTCACTAAGCCTTTCGATGTGTTGGAGTGCGAAATGTATTCGTCAGACTCGTAGTAGCTGCCAAGCTCTTCGTTTGCCGGCCGCGGATTGGTGAGCGCAAATCCGCAAGCCGAACATTGCTGTATAGCAAATTCGGTTTTGCTTACCGTGTAGTCTTTACAAATCTGCCAATCAGCAAACGTATTGTTGCCGCAAACTGGACATTGCGACAATGTGATGGTTTGGGTGTGTTTCACGTGAAACAATATTTTTAGTATTTATGTATATCTACTTATTTTTAAGTTTTTACGTGATTTTTATTTTATAAAATAATCTTAATTTGTTTCAAATACTCGTGTTTCACGTGGAACATGAATAAATGAGAAGTTTTGTATCAATTTGAATTTTTTAGAATTAGTTTAGTTACTGTGTTTCAGTATTTTAATTTGTATGTTATATATTTATAAACTGATTCACCGATCAACACTAACACATAAAGTTACCAAAGGGGCTTTTCGCAAATCACTTGAATTGGCTTTGTTTCCAACACCAAAAAGTGGATTGGAAAGAACATCAGAGTGTTGAAAACATCTGATTCCGGCGTTCTTGAAATGAGTCTGAAATCAGTTCGGGGTTGGTGAAGAACTGTTGTTTTGCTCTTCTGTTTCATGTGAAACATTGAGTAAATATTCCCGAATAGAGTGTGAACCCGTGATGTGGTCCGTTGCAAGATCTCAGGATATGCACGCTGAGGATGCCGGAGAAATTCGAAGCGCTCTAAACAATAGCCTTGTCTCATTTCATGTGAAACGTTCAAACAGAAATTTGTACTTGGGGTATAATTTGTTCTTGGCTTCTGGCGTGAAAGCAAGACTGCTAAATGAAATGAGTAACCGCAAATTCATGCGAAACTGAGTAGGTACCACATTGGGCTATGTAGAACCGCTAAACGAATACCGGATTGAACCATTAATTGCCAGAGCCAACAATCAGAGATTCGGCGAGATCCCTGACTAATCATGCTCATTTCACAAGATTGTTGAGAAGCTCGTTGGTATTGTTTCAGGTGAAACACGAGCAAAATAGATAATGCCAAAACGGCGTAGTCTGACCTACGCTAACGCTGGAGATACACTGCTTGTCTACAAGAAAACGTCACTTGCTTAACCAAGAGAGTATACAGCATCTCTTTATAACAGGCATTGGAAAAATGATGATTGATGAGGTGTGCAAAACAGAAAATGGTATGAAGTAATATTGAAAAGTTCTGTCAGAGCAAAGTCTTTAAAAGCGTTCTACCAATCAACAGTCTTGTGTTCCATGTGAAACAATCAGGTAATGAAGCCCAAAAGAGTATGTTCTTAAATGCTGTTTTCTAGAGCTATCTAGAGAGGAAAAACATACAAGAAGGACGCCGGCCACCTAAACTTTGATCTAAATATCAATTCATCCCAGCTAAAGTTTCATGTGAAACAAAGCCATAAAAAACGGCTGTCTCCCGTAGGAAACAGCCGTTACAAATCATTTTACTGGAAGTTATCGGCCCAAGTAAACCAGCAAAACAGATATATCTGATGGATTAACACCACTGATGCGTGATGCCTGACCGAGTGTTAGCGGCTTCATTTTAGAGAGTTTCTCCCGGGCCTCTAACGATAATGATGTAAGTTGGCTGTAGTTAAATTCAGAGTCAAGCGGAATGTGCTCTAAACGGCTGAGCTTATCCGCCATCTCACTTTCTCGCTGGATGTATCCTTCATATTTCATGAGGATTTCTGCCTGTTCAATGGTTTCTGCATCAAACTGAGAAAGGTGTTCTTTCACGTGCGCATCTGCATCAGCCAACGTATTGATTGAAATACCGGGGCGAGACAATAAACTAAACAGCTTAACCTTTTGAGTAATCAACGAAGAGCCAAGCTCCTCCAGCGAGGTGTTTACCGTTGCCGGCTCAATACTGTAATCTTTAAAGTACTTTGTTACGCGCTTGCTGTTTTCAATCTTTTCAAGAACTCTGTCATATCTGGCCTTGCTGGCCAATCCTAATTCATGCGATTTTGGGGTTAGCCTAACATCTGCATTATCCTGACGAAGCAGAATACGGTATTCAGCACGGGAAGTAAACATTCTGTACGGCTCTTCAGTTCCCTTCGTCACCAAATCATCGATCAGAACGCCGATATAGGCTTCAGAGCGCTGCAGAATAAATGGCCCACCTCCGTTAACCTTAAGATGTGCATTCATCCCTGCCATTATTCCCTGACAAGCAGCCTCTTCGTAACCAGTAGTTCCGTTTATCTGCCCTGCGAAATACAGATTCTCGACCAATTTAGTTTGCAAAGTAAGATCAAGCTGCATGGGCGGGAAGTAGTCGTACTCAATGGCATATCCAGGACGGAAGAACTTAACATTCTCAAACCCGGCAACCTTACACAACGCCTTATACTGAACTTCTTCCGGAAGCGATGTAGAAAACCCATTTACATAAACCTCAACTGTATTCCAGCCCTCGGGCTCTACAAACAATTGATGCCGGTCTTTATCAGCAAAACGGTTTATCTTATCTTCAATAGACGGGCAATAGCGTGGACCTAGACCTTTAATACGCCCCTGAAACATAGGCGACTTTTCAAATCCAGTTCTTAGGATATCATGGACTTCATCACTGGTGTAAGTAATGTGACATGAACGCTGCTTAGAAATTGGCTTTACAGATGTATCGTAAGAGAATTTCTCCGGATGTTCATCGCCGGGCTGCTCTTCCATTTTAGAATAGTCGAGAGAGCGACCATCAACACGTGGTGGCGTTCCCGTTTTCATACGTCCTGCCTGAAATCCAATATCAATGAGTTGCTCTGTTATTCCGGTTGACGACTTCTCTCCCATTCTACCTCCGCCAAATTGCTTTTCACCAACATGAATAATTCCATTCATGAATGTTCCATTGGTAAGCACTACAGCTTTAGCATGGATTTCAATCCCCATTCCGGTTACCACACCAACTACTTTATTGCCTTTAATTAGCAGACGACCAACCATATCTTGCCAGAAATCGAGGTTAGGTGTTTGCTCCAGCATGAGGCGCCATTCTTCGGCAAAACGCCAGCGGTCGCTCTGCACACGTGGGCTCCACATTGCCGGGCCTTTGGATCTGTTGAGCATACGGAATTGGATCGCTGTTTTATCGCTAACAATTCCTGAGTATCCGCCAAGCGCATCAACTTCACGCACAATTTGCCCTTTTGCGATACCGCCCATAGCCGGGTTGCAACTCATCTGAGCAATGGTTTGCATATTCATGGTAATAAGCAATACGCGAGAGCCCATGTTAGCGGCAGTAGCAGCGGCTTCACAACCGGCGTGACCGGCACCAACAACTATGATATCGTAATCTTGCAACATTGGTTTGATGTATAAAGTGCAAAGGTAGTCAATCTGCTTCTTTACATTCGTGCGTTTTCGTACGAGAATAAACACATGAACGTTAATGGTGATAAGTGTCGAAAGGCATTAAAACAGACACAAAAAGGAATGTTCCACATGAAACAATTAGGGGAATGAACAAAAAGCTTGTTCCACGTGAAACTAGAAAACAAAAGGTGAAAGCCAAATGTTAATGGGTATATGAAACAATTTTCACGTGAAACAATTGAGGCGTTTGATCAGCGGTATCGGACCAATTTTATAAACAGTTTATGGGGCTTCAAAAGTGTATGCCTCGTTGGAACACAATCGGCAAACGGCAACACCAATCTTTCCATCTTTTCACAAGTGTTTCATCTGGGCGCTTCGCCTGCTTATGTTGGGATGATTGTTCGCCCACCAGAATCCGATAGGCATACATACGAAAATCTGAAAGAGACAGGGTGGTTTACACTCAACCACATTAACCCTGATATTGTGGAGAAGGCGCACCAAACTGCTGCTCGTTATCCGCGTGAACAATCGGAATTTGATGCTACAGGGTTGACACCAATCTGGACAGAAAATAGTAAGGCTCCATTTGTAGGTGAAAGCCATCTGCGAATTGCATGCCGTTTCGATGGAGAAACAGAAATAAAGCAAAATCGAACCATCCTCGTTGTTGGCAAAGTAGAGGAGGTGTGGCTAGATGAAACCGCACTTCTTTCAGATGGATATATCGATCTTGAGTTACTCAAGACGGTAACCAGCAGCAATCTCGACAGCTACCACACCACAACTCGAATTGCGCGATACGCATACGCTAAACCAAACGAACCGTTAAAGAAAATCTGATGCTTTCGCAGGGTCGGGGAGTGGTGGTCATGTGGTTTAAACGCGATCTGCGATTACACGACAATTACGCACTTGCCGGTGCTGTAACATCGGGGTACTCTGTTTTACCGATCTATATATTTGAACCAGATATAATTCGTGGCAATGATCAGGATGAAAGACATCACCGATTTATCTGGGAAAGCATTGAGGATATAAATAACCGTCTGCAACCATTCAACGCAAGGATTCACGTTCTGTACGGAAATGCTCTGGCTGTATTCTCTAGATTAATTCAGGAACATAGAATAATTGGCGTTTACAGTCATCAGGAAACCGGTAACAAACTAACATTTGAGCGAGACAAACACGTTGCAGCTCTTCTTCAGCAAAACAACATTCGTTGGGAAGAATCACAGCAACTTCCTGTATTCAGGAAATTGAAGAACAGGGCAGAGTGGGGGCGAAAGATGAATGAGTTCTATGCAGATGCTCAACTCATCATCGACGACCATCATTGGGCTAAAATGATCTCCGACAAGAATCTTGAAAAAGGATTTTCGCTTCCAGAAAAACTACGCCTGTTACTATCTGCACCAAACAAACAAATGCAGCCGGGTGGTGAGTCATACGGGTGGAGATACCTCGAATCATTTCTTCGAGAACGAGGGTTGAAGTATGCGAAGCAAATCTCAAAACCCAGTCTCAGCAGAACCAGCTGCAGCCGACTATCACCATACATCGCTTATGGTTGTTTATCTGCAAGAATGGTTATTCAATATACGCGACAAAAAATAATTGAACAGCCTTCTAAGAAATTTCCGCTTACCCAATTCCTGACACGTTTACACTGGCAAGCACACTTTATACAAAAGTTCGAGCAAGAATGCGAGATGGAAGAGAGGCCGGTGAACAAAGCCTATCCTGATCACCACATCCTGCAGAATGAGGCGTGGGTAAATGCATGGATAACGGGGACAACAGGCTATCCACTCGTTGATGCATGTATGCGCTGCGTGGCCAAAACCGGTTATCTGAACTTCAGAATGCGGGCTATGGTTGTTTCGTTCTTTGTACACAATCTGGGGCAGCATTGGAAAACCGCTGCACTGCATCTTGCCAAACAGTTTCTGGACTATGAACCGGGAATTCACTACCCTCAGATACAGATGCAAGCCGGCATAACCGGAACCAATACGCTGCGGATGTATAATGTGGTGAAGCAGTCGTATGACCACGATGCCGACGGGCATTTTATACGAACCTGGATTCCGGAACTCGCCGTATTACCAAAAGAGCATATTCATGAGCCATGGAAATTAACAGAAGATTTGTGCCAGGCATACAATTTCACTCCCGGAATAAATTATCCATTGCCAATCGTTAATCACGAAGAAACAATGCGTACAGCAAGAACTCGACTGGCAGAAATCAGAAACTCGGATGCATTCAGAAAAGAAGCGGGGAGAATACTTAAAAAACTAACCAATCCTAATCGAGAAACAACCGAACGACGCAAGAAAAAACAGCCGAAGAAAGCAAGCCAAACTGTTCTGTTTGGTACAGAAACAACAAAGCCGGAAGACTAACTTCCGGCTTTTTGTTTACTTCATTTCGTAGATCAGTATGTTGTGTACATCGTCTTTGTCTCGATAGTCAACTTTAAGACGTTTCGCTGTTTTTTCAAGTACCCTGAGCTTAAACACCTCATTCGTTGTTTCGTCGGTTAGGGTGATCAGCGATGCAGCGGCATCTGACATCCATTTGCCTTTGTGTTCGGTACCATCCATTTTAAATGTAAATGTTCCATCGGCATTGAGGACTAATACATCTGTCTTTTGAGCATCATTCGGATCTTGAGGCATTGAAAAGGTTTCTGAGCCGATAAAGGTCCATGTGCCATAAAGCGCCTTAACCTTTGCCGAAGCCTGAGCCGGTTGTTTTGTAGTCGGCTGCTGGGCCAACATGGTTGTGCTTACAACTGGCGAAAAGAGTAGGGCGGCAGTCAGAAAAAGATGTGCTGCTTTCATGTGATAAAGAGTTTGTCTATCGTAAAGCTAAGGCTTTTTCTTCCTGCTTACGCATCTCTGCAGCGTCTTTCGCGCGTTTGTCTTTGTACCCGCAAAGGTGCAAAAGTCCGTGAGCCATTACACGGTGCAATTCATCACGAACGGGAACGCCAAAGCTTTTCGCATTGTCGCGCACACGATCTATACTGATATAAAATTCACCGGCAACGGTTGTGCCTTCGGTGTAATCAAACGAGATGATATCGGTGTAGGTATCGTGTTGCAGGAACTCTTGGTTCATTTGCAGAAGCTGTTCATCAGAAACAAAGATGTAGCTGAGTTCTCCAATGGTTCTCTTCTGTTGTTTGGCAACACGATAAAGCCAGCCTCGTACTTCTGTTTTAGAAGGAAGCACAAAAGGAATATTGTCTGAGAAAAAATGAATGCTGTCTGCAGCGCGGGGCATATCAGGCTTTGAGGTTGAATTCAAGCTGTACGGTGCGCCCTTCGTCAAAAAACTCAATATTATCGGCAAGGTTACGCATCAGGAATACGCCCCGGCCATTGGGTTTTTCAAGATTCTCCGGATTGGTAGGGTCAGGAAGATTGCTGAAATCAAACCCGGGGCCATGATCTGAAACCGTTACTTTAAGGCGGTCGTTTTCGGTTGTCCAGCCAACATCAACAGCCTTTTCAGCATCCAGCTTATTTCCGTGCTGAATGGCATTGTTTACTGCTTCAGTAAGGGCAACGAGAATATTTCCGTAGTAATCTTCGGATATTGATGAATTTGCACAGATGTCGTTTACCAACTTCTCGACCAGAGTGATATTCTCAGGGGTGGATGCAAACGAAATTTTCTGTTCCTGTACCATTTCAAAATTCAGGTTCATTGCTGTTCTACGCCGTTAAAATATTCGTTGACTTTGCCTTTGTAGAACGGGGAAAGATCGGGGGGCACAGTCTTCAAAAGTTCAGCTTCTTTCTGTTTTTGCCTATTATACTCTAAAAAGTCGGCAGGGTTACTTTGTTGATCATTTTTTGGTTGCTGAGCCTCTCGTTTTTCGTCCTGTTCACGCTCTTTTTCGGCCTTTTCGTACTCTAAAAGTTTATTGATAATCTCTTGCTGCCGTTTCAGTGTTTCGGCGTTTATACGTTTGTTTACAAGGTCGTTTTCTGTTTCTTCCATTTTTGCAGGAAGATCGCCGGCACCGGCTCCTCCGGGGTTTTCTTTATTCCCCTTTGTGCCTTTCATAGATTCTTCGAGCATGCGGCGCAGGGCTTCCTGCTCGGCAGCCAGGCGGGCCAGTTCTTCGGCGCTCAGCGGCTGACCGTTTTGCTGCATTTGCTGCATCCGTTGCATGCGCTGGTTGATGGATTGCTGCTTCATGCGAATTCCTTCCATGCCGCTCTTTCCGTCGCCGCCTTTACCTTTTTCACCGTCTTTGGTTTGCTTGCCTTGTCCGGGCTTATTCTTTTCACCTTTTCCGGGCTTGCTGCCTTTTCCGGGATTCTTGCACTCGCCGTTACCCTCTTTGTCGCTCTTGTTTTGCTGATTCATCTGCTGCATCATTTGCTCCAGCGATTCGTTGAGCATGAGTGCAAGATTGTTAACAGAGGTCATGGCCTGCTGCTGTCGGTTTTGTGCTTCTGCTGTGCTGCGGTCGGCAAGGCTTTGCACCGAACGCTCCATGTTGCTGTTAATGTTTGTAATCTCTTCATTCACCTTCGGCGAAATCTTGGGATTACGCTTTGACAGGGCTAGCAAACTATCTTCAATCATGCGGGCATCATCGCGCAGCTTGCTTTGTTTGCGGGCCAGTCCGGGATACTTCGGATCATTAACATTTACTTGTTTTACTTCTTTCATCAGCGCTTCCTGATCGAAAGATAGCTGCAGGAGGTTATCAAGCAGGGCGCGAATGGCTTTCATGTCTTCGCCTTCTTTCTCCTCGTCCATTTGCTTTTTCGCATCCTGCATTTGCTGCGAAAGCTGCTTCATCTGATCGGCTGCTTTCTTCTGCGATGGCGACGCTTTGCCCGCTTTGCCGTTTTGCAGTTGCTGACTGCTTTGGCGCTGCTGCTGCTGGATTTCCATCTCCTGCACATCGGTATTGGGCAGTTCGTTGGGGTTTTCCAGTTTTTCGTTTAATTCCTGGAGCTCATCCAACTCCTGACGCAATTCATCAAAACGTTTGTTGAGGCTGTCTTGTGCCTGCTGTATGTCTTTGGCATCAGCGTTCTTCTGTTCCGATTGTTTGGCCAGAGAATCTTGCTTTTCCTGAATATCGTTCAGTTCGTTAATGGCATTTTCGAGCTTCTGCTCCACCTGCATTTGTCGGAAAAGCTCAAGCGTACGATCCAGATTCTTGCGGGTGTCTGTGTTTTCCTGCTTCATCTGATCAAGCATCTTCTGAGTTTGCTGCTTGTTCATTTCAAGCTGCTGTAGCTTTTCCATTTGGTCGAGCAGCTTCTTCATTTCATCGGTATTCAGCTGATCGAAAAGCTCACTCATTTGTTCCTGCTGCGGATTGCTTTGCTGGAACTCCTGCTGCTGATTAATGTTTTGTTGATTCTGCTGCTTCAGGTTGTCGATCTTTTGCTGAAGTTGTTGCTGACGCAGGGTGAGTTCATCCAGCTTCTTGCGCTCTTCCCAAGTCATTTGCTTTTTCTCCATCAACTTCTTGTACAGCTCGTCGATGTCTTTCTGCAGCTGCTGCGACTCTTTGAGGCTTTCTTCAAGCATTTTCTCCACCTCTTTGTTGCCGGCATCGTTCAGGTCTGAAAGCTGCTGCTTGGTGGGGGCCTGATAAATCATGCGTTGCGAACGCGTGGCTTTGGCTCCGTTTACGCCATCGTTATCATAAACCTCAAAGTAATATTCAATCTGCTGGCCGGGCTGAATATCCAGCTGCGAAAGATCCCAGAAGTAATAAAACTGATCGCGGAGTTGGGTGCGGCCAACGGGAAGATTAACGCTTCGCATTTCTTCCTGAATGGTTTTTCCGGTGCTGTCGGCTGCATTTAAAGTGCGGTAACGGAAAGATAGTGCTGTAAAGCCGTAATCGTCTTTTACATCGCCGGTAAACTGCAGACGCAGGGCAGAGGCGGTATCCCGCTTTTCGGTAACGCTGATTGCCGGGTAGAGATCGGGAATAACGTTAATGCTGTAACGCATGGAATCTTTGCTGCTCAAAAACTCATTGGCTGTGTGCAGCGTGTAGGTGCGGCTTTGCAGCACACGCTGCGCAAAACCAAAGCGGTTTTCTCCGGTTGCTTTCAGCGTGTAGAGGCTATCGTTCATACGCACCCGCATATTCCGTGTAGCACGTGTGTTGAATTTCCAGTTGATGCGTGTTCCGGCTGGGACTGAAAGATCTCCGGTGTTGCGGAGTACTTCATTTTTGCGGCCGGTGTAAGCCGGATAAATCAACTCTACATCAAAGTTGAGCACAATGGGATTGGCAAGCACATTGAGTGTGTACGGTGCAGAGGTAAATCCATCGGCACTGAGACGAAACTCCTGCGTTTTCTGAACATTGCGGAACAGGTGACTGAAATTAACTGTTGACTCACGGTTGAGCTTGTACTCATTATCGCCAATCAGAATCGTAACTGTTTCAGGAATTTCTGTTCCTGTGAGTTTAATATCCAGTTTAAAATCTTCGCTTTCGGCGGCTTCAAGCTTGGTGTTTACAATGCTTATTTTGAACGGCATTTCCTGTTCAAAATATTCGCCGTGGCGAACAAGTCGTTTGGTGCTTTCGGTAATTAAACTGGCGTTTGTAAGGAATATAACCGCGATTA
>CALRTD020000091.1:0-11142 GCA_943371015.1 Synechococcus sp. UW140
TGCCAAATCTTCAGTCTGTATTTGTGTATTGGCTGAGAAAGGAACATTCGGATTGACTTGTTTAATTAGGGCTTTCTTTACAATAGTTACCCGTTCTTCGCCAAACGGATGAATGCGGAAGAACTGATCGTGTGTGTTTACAAGATCGCGCGATGACTTATAGCTAAGTGTAATGCCTTTGATTAACGGTGTGTAGGGCGGATTTACTACAACAGGATTTTTCGGATCCTTTACAGCCTGCATTAACGCTGCTGCATATTTGTTGTGCAGAAAATCGTTGTCAAGTACCAGGCGGATAAATCCGCGCTGTACGGTTGAGTTGTAATCTGTTAAGGGCGTATAATCATCAGAGTCGGGCAGTGTTGTATTGAAAACATTAGTTTTCCCTGTTGCAGGTTGAAAAATAAACAATTGCTGATTAGCTGCATTGGGTAGAAATAGCTCAATTAAGCCGTCTTTTATAGCAGCCTTTTCTGGATTAGTAACAGGATTATACGCCGAATTATCTTTTAAAAGACGAGATATGTCGAATAGACTACAATTTACCCATTCCCGATTATGCAGATACTGTGCTTTGGCTGTGAAATAGTAATTATTTGCAATAGTTGTTAAATCCTGTCCGGCGAGTAATGTAAAATAAGTCTCATAATGTTTCTGAAATTCACTAGCAGGTGTTTCGTGCCAGTTCACAGCAACTTTTAATTCCTGAACTGTTTTATAGAATATTTCTTCGCTGCCAATGTAGAATGCCGAATTTTTTGGAGCCTGAACACCAAACGGCTGAAATGGTTTGGAAGGATCACAAAGTGCCTGATCGTTTTGGATAATGATGTTTTGTACATTTTGCACATCAACACTCAGGTTGGCAGAAATAATTTCAGCATCTTGCAATTTCGCCCATACGTTTCCGAGCGATGCTGTGTTGTTGAGCTTCAGGCGAAGCACCGGCCAAGCTGTATTATCGAAAGTACCTCCGTGAACATCTGCATTCCAGGCAGTGATTGCAGGCTGATCAATGTCAACAAACAGCGTAAAGGTTAATTCGTTTGTTGTATTGTGGTAGTAAACTTTTGCATTGGTATCTGTAACTGATAGGCCTTTCAGTTCTTGTGTGAGCCAGCCTTTGGCTGTTGTAAGTCCGGCAGTGAATAAGTTTACTTCATCATTTACATTTACAATACCGGGAATAGGGTTGGCAAATTTGAATTTGAGTTTAATTGTTCTGCGGCCTTCTTTAAGAATAAGTTGCGGCGATGCAATTGCAAATCCAACATCAGCATCGGGCATGGTAAATGCCGGTTTTACTGAGTTGTTCTGGAAATACTGTTGCGATCCGAATGCTTCCCATTGCGGAAGTTCGTTGTTGAGTGCTCCGCCAATACCATCGCTCGAATTAGCAACAGGGGAAGCATAAATACGTGTAAATTCAGTTTTTGAAACGTCAGACGGATTGACCTTAATTTCGTCACGTTGAATATAAATACTTTTAAATTCGGCAGCTTGTGTTTTGTTAAACACCAATGTATCATCGGTGCTGTAAGAAAGCGGTTTTCCGAGCGCATCTTTACCGGCTTTCAGCAAAGTACCTTCCGGAATTTCGTATTGCGCCACATTAGCGGCTAATTCAAAAATCAAATGTACACTGTCGGCCACAGCAGGTTTGCGCTGCAACTGCAGCACACGATCAAAGTAAAAATCGAGATGCCGCTGTGTGAGTTTATTGAGGTGCTGCTGAGCGTAACCAAAAAGCTGTATAAATGTGAGAAACAAACCGGCCTGCGCTTTGTGCCAGGGGTATTCGTTTAAACTTTTTGCAAGGTAATCGGGTGCACGGCTGATGATATTCAGCAGCGCCATATAAAACTCATCGAATATTCCGCGAATGTAAAATGATGCTGCAAGTGCATACTTGCTGTTGTGCATTGTTGAAGTAAGTCCGCTGAATACGGTTGTATTGGCAGTTACAGCAGCCGAAACAGCAGCCGTCCAATCACTATTCAGTGAAACGCCGTCGAGTGCAGCGGGTGCACTGATAATTCCCGCGGCAGCTGCGGCTTCATCTATTTCACGGAAGCGAATATATCCGCTGGAGAAAACAGAAGTAAAGTAGAGACTGAGATCACTGCGCAGCAATAGTTTTTCGTCGCAGAGGTCGTGCCATTTTCCCAGTAAATTAATCAGCGTAACTAAGGGCGAATAAAGTGCTTTTAAAGCGGCTTCAACTTCGGTATCAGAAGCTGTTTCTTCTTTTGCCATTACATCAATTTTGGCAAAAGCAGTTCTGAAATCTTTTACCAGCGGATCAAGATCTGCACCGCTGATGTTTGCACAAAGTACGGATACATCTTTCGCCAGAAAGTTGTACCAGTCGCCGTTTACGTTATTCGTGTTATCAAAGAAGTTCAGCTTTTCAGCATACTTCAGGGCAAAGCGCAGCAGGTCATCAATTCCCCGTTCGTCAACTTTTACAAACGAAGGATCGAGTGCGCTCAGCAGTCGCTCTGTCTGGCTGGTACCGTCGCGCTGCAACGGATTTTTTGTTTCGCAGCCACAGGTATGGTCGTGTTCGCTCATAGTACTATCAACGACTTACGCCGTTGCCTTCGTTGAGGTAATAGGGGTAAACAAAATTGTAACGCGAGTTGGTGGCCGAAACAGTAAAGTCAACTGTTATCGTAATCTTTCCTTCGTTGTAATTGGTGGTATCCAGAATTACATCGTTTGGTCTGATGCGGGCTTCATGATAAAAAATAGCATCGGTAATAATGCTTTTCATGTAGCTGAGCAGGTTTGAGTTCATTGGCTCAAACAAGAAGTTATTGAGGTTACAGCCATAGGTTGGCTGCATGAGGCGTTCGCCGATAGAGGTTGACAACAGGATGGCGAGGCTTGCTTTTATATCGTCAAGCATACTTGTCATTTGTACATCTCCCGACACTTCATTAAATGTTGGCGGGAAACTCCAGCCTGTACCGAGAAAGTCGTAATTCACGTCGTATGTATTCATCTTCTTCCTGTTCTGTTGTTAATGTTATTATCCGCCAATCATTACAGTAGGGCATCCGGCTACAATGCTTCCGCCGTGTGCTGTAGAGTCGCCCATTCGTGCTGCCGGCTGTCCGCCAATTGTAACAGTGGCGGAGCCTTTCACAATCGAGTCCGGCGGGCCTGTGCAGGTACACATTCCTCCAACTACAGCAGCGGGCATTCCTCCGATCATTACGGTGGGTGCTCCCGGCGGCATTACCGGGCCTCCCACGTGCGGCACGGTGCCGGTAACCATCGGACAAACGTGCATATCGCCAACTCGTGCTGCCATTCCCATTGCTGTGCCGTCAGTTAATTTGAACCATTGCACCTTTAATCACAGTATTGCCGCTGGCCGAAACTTCGGCACCTGAATTTCCTTTAGCTGCAAATTGCGCTGATGCTTCTGCTTTGATATTGGTCGCTTTCATCTTGATATCTCCCGAAGAAGCATCAAGAATGATGTCTTTTTTACTGGTAATCGTAATGCCTTTATCACTCATTTCGATACTATTTCCTGTCTTATCGGTGAGTGTTATTTTCCCTTTATCATCGTCAACAATAATTGATTGTTTACCGGGTGTTTCAAGGGTTACAACCTTCTTATCATCATCAAAGAAGAATTTGATTTCACTTCTGGTGTATATGCCTTTGATGTGGTTATCATCGCTGTCGGCAGTAACCGGTGCGGGTAATTTTTTGCTGTTGAGCATACCCAGCACCACAGGCTGACGCGGATCATCGTTCAGGAAACCGAGCAGTACTTCATCGCCAACTTCGGGGCGGAAAAAGATGCCGCGTTTGTTTCCTGCATCCGGAGCTGAAATGCGTGCCCAAATACCTTCGGCGGCATTGTCGAGCAGCGGCATTTTCACCTGAATGCGGTCTTCACCATCGGGATCGCTGCCGAGTTTGGTAACCAGGCCAACGTGCAAACCATTAACACCGGGCAACATGCCCGAGGCTTTTTTATCGGCAAGGTCAAACTGATCGGCAAAGCCGCGCTCCGGAAAACCAAACTGCACATCGGTTGTCCAGTTTACGCCACCAACCTGATGGCGCACGCCGGTTACAAATGCTTTTCCGTTAAACCTGTCGCCAACGCCTTTCAGGTCAATCATTTGTCCGGGCTTCATTGTACCCAGTCCCTGAAAGCGGGCGTGACCGCATATCCGGGCTAGTTTATGCCGCACTGTTCGTGCATCAATCCAATCTTTAAGTTCCTGCTCTTCAAATTTTCCGGGGTGGAGCAGTGGTGCGTTATCAACACCCATTACATCGGCAAGTGCTGCCGAATCTAAGTTTCCGTTACCGGTAACACTTGGGTCACTGCCCTCGGTTTCCAGCAATTCCTGATCGGTATAATTCCAGGATTTACTTTTTATTGCTTTCACCTGTGCCCCGGCATCCATTGTCGCTTCAAACTCCAGCAGTGTTGCTCCGAATTCCAGCTGCAATGCAATTGCCCCGGATGTATCTGCTTTTTTGGCAATCAGTTTTCCGTCGTCGGTAAGCACAAGCAAGCCACAAGCTTCGGCGCGTGCAAGTAAAAAGTCCCAATCCGAAACATGGTACTGCACCATTTCTTTGTGCTTCACCGAAGTTGCTTCAACATCGGTTTGCAAACTTGCACCGGATGCCAGCTGCTCAAGAATTTCGCTGTCTTTCAGTTCATAGAAATAAGCGCTTTTTCGTGCACCGGTTAATTTTATGGCTTTGTCGCGGGCTTCGATAACAAGAAAGTTTCCTTTGTTGTTTCTGATACGAATGCCGTGGCCAACTATTATTCCTTTAAATACTGTTTCTTCTTCGTTATGATAACCCAGCATGATTTCAATTTCCTGTCCGGGTTTGAAATCATCACTGTCGCTAATTGCAAACTTTTGTTCAGCAGGATCTCCGTCGGCCAATGTTAACCGTGCATACGAAATCTTGTTATACACCTTGCCAATGTCAATGGAAGTCACCTTGTATTCGGGCTTCATTGAATTACCTCCCAGCTTAATAGTAAAGGTGGAAAGGTCGCTGGCTTGCGGTGTTGGAATTACCCGCTGATTCTCGTTACTCATACCTTCTTCTCGTCTTTAACAACCGGCGGCAATGTAAGCTGTGAGCCTACTTTAAGTCTGCGGAAGTTGTTGAGGTTATTGGCCCGTGCTACAGAAATGTAGTAGGTATGATCGCGGTATTCTTTTACGGCCATTATAGGCAGTTTGCTGTCGGTTTTTACCTGACGTAAATGTGTAAGGTTAGGCGACTGCTGATTTTCTTTTTTTACACGAAGTGTATCTTCAATGCTTTCTGTAAACGTGGCAGTAATTTTAGCACGGAGTGGTTTGCCCTGTGCATCAAGAAGCGTAATTGCAATATCAGCCGTTTTGAGAATTACATTCACGGCCAGTACGCCCCAGTTAATCATCAGAAAATGGGGGCGGTGTGTGTCTTCGCGTGAAGTAACGGCAACAGTTAAAAACTCTTCAATCTTTTTTTGGACATCAGTAACTTCTGCTGCAACTCCGGTTCCGTCAATAATAAATTCAAAGCTAAAGTCGCGCGGTTTTATTTTGCCAAACTTAGGAGCACCGGCCGTATTGCCTTTTCCCTGTTCAGGTTCATACACTACTTCATACTTGGATGTATAAGTAGTGGGGTTGAACATGAGTTCAAACTTTTCGGGCGAGCCTTTATCGCCCTTATCAAACTTTTCAGTTTTATAAGTGCGAAAAACCATTTTAGTCAGGCCGGTAGCAGGGGCTCCGGATGTTGCTTCAGAAAGTGCCATAATTCACTCAGCGTTTATTATCGCGGCGCAGGATTTCTAGAACCTGTTCCACACATTCTGTAATAATTTCTTCCTTATCCTGCGCGTTACCGCTGCCACTGCCAGCCGGCGGTGATGCGGCAGCATCCGTAATAGTTGCACGGATGATGATTTCGTTAACCTGAACTGTCATGGTGATGTTTAAGGTCTGGATTCTTTGGATTGTTTTTGCGGATCAGGTTCAGCTACTTTCGGATTTTCGACTGTGAAAAAAGCATACGCTAAATCCATAGTTTCAACCACAATTGCATTGTCAGTAGCTTTCAGATCACCGGTAACCCATTTCAGCGGCCATGCTTTTGTAAACTTCCAAACGCGAATGGCTTCATGGTTGAAGTTGAGCAGCGATACGAAAATGGTGTAGGGTTTGAACGAATGATTTGCGATGGCATCAATAACCCATTTCACTATTTCCGAATCGCCGCGCAACATTCCGCGTTTTAAACTCAGATTACCGAACTTGGATTTTGTCGGCAGGCGGTGCGTATAACGATTCTCACCGCCTTCCGACAATTCCTCCACGCCAAGTTCCATACTCAGGCCACCCACTTCGGTAAACGATACTTCGGCCAGCACTTTGCCAGACTTCCGATCGTTACCGTCAACGAATTCAACCTTAAAATGGAAATTGACGGGAGGATAATATTTCGGATTTTTCTTGTTTGACACAATTAAGCGAATGTAACTGTCAGACCTTCGTGAGCGAGTTCCATCGATTCGATAGCGACTTCGTTACCTGTAGCTTTCAGGCCGGGGCCTTCGAGTTTTACAGGGAACGCATTCTGTACCTGCCAAATCACAACCGGCTCGTGCTTTTCGTTGAGCAGGTTAATGGTGATATCGCGACGCTCAATTTCATTCAGCTTAACCGAATTGAGCCAGGTGAAGAACTCGTTATTGCCGCGTGTAATGCCGCGCTTCAACGTAATGTTGTTGTACTTGCGCATCCCCGGCATTTTGATGGATGAGTACTCCGGCAAATCGCCGGTGCGGTATTCGATGGCCTGCAATTCCTGAGTAAGGCCCGATACTTCGGTAAAGCTGATGCTGGCACTGCCCCAATCAACTCGGAAGTGGAAGACGGCCAGCGGATATTTATTTGCCATAATGGTAGGTTGTTTTTCAGTTAAACATTAGTGGTTCACGCTGTCGTGCTTACGACTGCTGGAGCTTGTGAGAGAACTTGAGTACGATGAACTCGGCCGGACGAACAACTGCCATTCCGATTTCTACTTTCATGTAGCCTTCGAGAATATCTTGTGCGCTCATGGTTGTACCGAGACCAATGCGAACGAAGAAAGCTTCATCGGGTTTTGCACCTACGAGCGCTCCTTCTTTCCATTTGTTGGTCAGGTAATTTTCAATCATACCTTTCACCTTCACCCATGTGTTGCCGTTGTTCGGCTCAAACACAGCCCAGTAGGTTGATTTCTTGATTGATTCTTCTACTGTGTTGAAGAAACGGCGAACCGGAACATAGCGCCATTCGTTATCGTTACCGGCCAGTGTACGTGCTCCCCAAATGAGTGTGCCTTTACCAACAAACGAACGGATGGCGTTGATTGATTTACCGGCATTCACGTCGATGTTCAAGGCATCAAGTTGTGATGCGGTGAACACTGTGCTGGGTCCAACAACAGAAGCGAGGCTTACGTTTGCCGGAGCTTTCCAAACACCGCGGTCGCGATCGGTTGCTGCGTAAACACCAACAACAGCGCCCGACGGCGGCATTTCGGTGGCTGCATCATTCAAGCCCTGAATAATGTTTTTGTACAGCGGGAACGATTCGAGCAATGCGCTTTCGAGTGTGCTGCTCAAACCATAAATGGCGTCAAGCACTTCTGAGAATGCTGTTGCAGCCTGCTCAAACAAATTTTTGGCAATGGTAAATGCTGCATTGTAAATGGCAGCATCTGTACCTGCGGCAAGTTGCGAAGAAGCAGTAACAGTTCCGTGTGCAGTCCACGTTGTTCCGAGAGCCGGAGAAAGTGCGCTGAACACAGGTGTGTAGGTACCGGCAATTTCAGCATCCAGTTCTTTTTCAAGCGCTACCATAGCTGTCCAGATGCTGTTCATCCGGGTGGTAATTTTCTGCTTGATAGCACCGGTGGCATTGTCGGTAAGTTTGGTGCAGGTAAGCGTTGTTGCCCAGTCATCTACCTGCTGGAAACCGGCATAAATTGCTTCCAGCACATCACCCATCTGCCCGTCGGTGGGAGTGGTGGTGTTGAACGATGATGCTGCTGTTTGGAACAGGTTGCGGTATGCACCCGGAACTGAAAGCGCATCAAGATTTACTGTATTGATATCATTGAAGAGCGCATCGTAGCTGTCGATCAGCGATTTCAGACCCGGATCAGAGGTGAGAGCCGAAAGACTAACGTTTGAAGAGGCTTTCTTCAAAATACCTGTGGTTCGGATGTTTTTGTAGGTAATGTTTTTGCTCAGGCTGACTTTCAACCAGGGGGTGTAAGCTGAACCATATTTCAGATAGTTGATACCTACTTTGTCACGGAAAGCTGTACCGGTAGGATCTGAACTGTGAAGATCAAAAACGCAGAAACGATCTTTCAGCTTGTTGGCTTGCGAAAGCGCATCTTGCTGAATGGTGTAAAGATCATTTGCACTGGCTACACTAACGGCATCGGGAAACAGAAGAATTGTCGGTTCATCAACCATTTCAACGGCAGCAAGTCCGGTTTGCAGTTTGGCAAGTGCTACAGTTCCTTCTGTGTAAGTACCAACAGATGTAATGTAACAATCGCCGCCGCCATTTGCATAAAACAGGCGAAGGCTGTCGTACATATAGTACTTTGTTGACATTGTAGCCTGCTGGAAATTGTTGCTGTTGTCGATATCAACTTGTGTAACTGACACTTCAGGTGCACCTCCGAAATACTTGGCATAGTCAAGCATTGAGGTGATTCGTGTCGGTTTGTTTTTGAGATCGCCTGTTGTAATTTTTGTGGCCATCTGGGTGTATCCGATGAAGGCCGGGATACAGGTCTCCACTTCCGCGACGGAGGGAGGGAATACCGAGATTTCCTCGATATAAACATCTGGCGTTTTGTAGGTTGCCATAGGTGGATAGGATTTGTGGTTGATGAATCTTAGTTATCGTTGTTCAGATGTAGATGAACATATTGGTTCCGGTTTTCCGGATATCGGGATTGGGCAGCTCGGCTACAATGCTTTTGTCGCCAAGCAATGCTTTGTGTGTAAACTGGAGTTTACCTCTTGCTTTTTGTGCAAATGCAATGGGCTGTTGTGATTCAAATAATACAACAGTTTTTCCGCTCGATTCCAGCATCGGTGCAATGGTATCGCTGCCCGGAATGCTTGTTATCCGGTTAAACGTAATTGGTCCGGCCACCGAGTCGCTGTAGCGGTTTGTGCCACCGCTTTTGTCTTCAATTTCATACTCGCTGAATGTAGCCGTTGAGGGCATGACCATGTAATAGTTCCAGGTCCTGCTCGTGGCTGTGAAGCTGAGTTTGTAGGCATCATTACCAGAATAATCATAGGGGTATGCGCTGTTGTTTTCGATGTAGAGAATACCGAAAATTTGTTGCCGCGATAGTTCTGAATCAACATAGTAGGTCGTGTTGGTAGTTACCATACCTGATGTTTCAGCAACAACATAAATTCCGGGCGAGAGCAGTTGCAAATCGAACTGCAGTTCTTTGTTTTGTGAGCCGGCGGCAAACGCCGTGCTTGTAATTTCCGTTCCTGCTCTGTTGTAGATTTTAGCTACACCTGCATTGTTGGTAATTATATTGTGTGTGAGCACTGCGGCGCTTAGTTTCACATCGGCTGATTGAAGACTGAGATAACCGCCGCTTACGGTGCGTGAGTGATTGGAATAGAGTTTTATTGTGCCTGATGCGGGCAGTTCTGTTGCTGTTGTAATCTGAAAAAGTTCGGCAGAGCGTGTGGTTATTGCAAAAACAAGTGCATCATTGGTTTGAAAAGAAAGCATTGCTGCAGAACCAGCTTCATTTAACTGATAAATTACAGCACCTGCATCGCCGCCCCAACGGAAAACAGCGCGCCTGCTTCTCAGCAATAGTGCTGTTTCGGCAGTGGGCTGTAAACTGAAATCAGCGCAGCGGCCATTGGTGTAAAACGTATGCCTGCAGTCGATCCGGAACAGGGTTTTGAATTGGTCTTTCATAACTTGTAATCAGCTTTATTCGCGCCCTCCGGCAAATGTGCGTTCGAATGCGGTTACAGCCGGTGCTGTATCTCGTACCAGTTTATCGTTCATGATCAGCATGCGTATTCTGTACATCACAGATGGCATATACTTCGCACCCAATGATGCCCAAAGTTGGTTCTGCTGTTCAAAATTGATGGTATACAAATCAAGCGTCAGTTGCTCTACATCTTCCAGTGCAGGCGACTCAACATTAGAAAATGAGTTGCGCCCCTGGAAAAACAAAATGGTATTGGAGATAAGTTTCAGTGCTTCCTGATGTGTGCTGTGATTTGCAGCAATCATCATGTAAACATTGAGCTTCAGCTCGGGATTTACCATTGTGTAGTTATTCCCAATCTGAACAGTTTGTGGTGATACCGAACGGAATAATTTTTCCTCCTCGATATTTACCACCATCATCCCCAATGTGCCGGAATCAATTTCCAGCTCTCCGCCCTGAGTAATAAAGGTGGTTAGCGTCACCAGATCAGTGGTGGAGCCCATTCTTTGCTTTAAATATTCGTTCAGCTCTTTTTGGAGGAACGACAGCGCTTTGTCAATCATAACACAACTGAATCAGTAATTCTGTGCGCTGCTTGTCAACGGTAGGAGGGTGACAGTGCAGGGGTTTTGACAAACCTACATAGCTTGTACCCCCTTCGTCAATATGGTTATGAACAGATGTAGTTAGTTAACAGCATTCAGGTGTTAAGTATTTGTAATTCACAAAAACATGACTTATCAACAGGTGCTGATAGTTGTTGAAGACTAATTAATTAGTTTGAGTTTAGATAGACTAACCTATCATTTTGTAAACTACTTCTGTTTATAATTAGGACAGCTGATTGTCATCAGCCTGTGCAACTGCACTTATTTTGTTTATGATTTAAGAGCCAATGATGAAACAAAAAAGAAAGTAAAGATGAAGTTCAGCATCCGTAATAAAACCTGTTTTAGAATTAGAAGTACGAAACAGATTGTTCTGAGCAGTTGCAAGGTGAATCCATTTTTTCAAGCACATCTGTTTGCGAAAATTCAATCGATCTATTCGCATAACTGCGTATAAAATATCGTACCCAGCTTCGTGTTTGGGTAA
>CALRTD020000092.1:0-11125 GCA_943371015.1 Synechococcus sp. UW140
CGATACTCTTTTTGTGGGCGATGTTGGCCGTCCGGATTTGCTCGACGGTAAAATGACCAAAGAGGAACTTGCCTCGTTGTTGTTTGATTCGCTCAACAACAAACTCAAACCACTTGGCGATGATGTAATTGTTTATCCGGCACACGGTCCGGGTTCGGCTTGCGGAAAAAATATTGGTAAAGAAACCTGGTCAACCATTGGCGATCAGAAGCGCAACAACTATGCGATGCTGGAAACCAACCGCGATGCGTTTATTGCTGCGGTAACCGATGGACTTGCTGCGCCGCCGCCGTATTTCTTTAAAGATGCTCAAATCAATAAACACGGTTACGAAAATATTGCGCATGTGCTTGACCGCAATGTAAAACCTTTAACTGCACTTGACGTAAAGAATCGGATTGAACACGGTGCAGTTATTCTCGACACCCGCACGCCCGATGATTTTGAAGCTGGTTATATTCCGGGTGCAATAAACATCGGGCTCGACGGTACGTATGCTGTTTGGGTAGGATCACTGATTAACATAAATGCAGAGCTGATTATTGTTACTCCCGAAGGCCGCGAGCATGAATCTATTTTGCGTCTTGCACGCGTGGGCTACGAAAATGTTAGCGGTTACCTGAACGGAGGAATTGCAGTATGGACAGCAGCCGGAATGCCCGTTGATACAGTTACTTCGATAGATCCTGATGCATTTGCAGCTAACTGGAATGCCGAACATCCGCGCGTTGTAGATGTGCGCCGTGCAGGAGAATTTGAAGGCGGACACGTTGCCGATGCAGAGCATTTCTGCCTCAGTAAATTCAGTAATCCTGAAACATTGGAGCAGCTTCGTGCAGAGCAGCCGTTTATGCTGCATTGTGCAGGAGGCTATCGCTCCATGATTGCTGCTTCTATTCTGAAAGCAAACGGAATCAGCAATTTTGTGAATGTGCGTAAGGGCTGGGCAGGAATTAAAACCCAGAACCTGAAATTGGTTTTACCGGAAACGGTGTAACACCGCATTCACGCAGCTACATAAAATAAATCAAGGCAATTGTCGAAGGCCGGTTTCAGGCTGAAGTCAGTTGCCTTGATGTTTTGAGTAAGTCGCCAATGCGCATTGTGTATCTGCCGCCGGTTGAGACGATTCAGCCAGTCGTAAACCGGACAAAGCATCCGGCGCGGCATCCAGCGGTGTACCTGAAGCACATCAAATTTTAGCCATTGGTTGGTACGGCGTTTGTTTTCTTCGTAATACGCCATAACAAGCTTGCTGCCGTAAACACCGTGTGTGTTAATCTCAGTAAACGTTGTTCCAAGCAATTGACGGAGTTCATTACACGTGTATTCGCGTACATGCCAGGGATTTCGCGTGAGCGACATACTGCGGTTAGGCGTAGTTACAATGAACCGCCCGCCCGGTTTCAGCATACGTCTTATTTCTTTTATAAATAATACATCGTTTTCAATATGTTCAATTACCTGAAAACTGATGATTGTATCAAACACAGCATCTCCAAACATACTGAAATCAGGCGCATTCAACTTTTTGAATGCTGCATTCGGAAATTTCTTTAAGTCAAACAGAGGATCAGTTTTGTCTACAGTTATCAGCTTCTCAGCATGACGTGCAATGAGTTCCACACCGTAGCCGGTACCGGTTCCAATTTCAAGCACATACCCGCTGATGAGCGGAACGACTTCGCGATAAGCAAACAGATTGCGTTGAAAGACATAGTTGTCTGAGATTTCGGCGGGCGAAACCCTTTCGGCGGTAGCCATGTTTCATAGTATTGGGGTTTATGATCCTAACACAGGGAGATGTGTGGGGAGAACCGTTATTATCAAAACCAGGTTCAACAATGGGGAGATACTGGTATAACGGCGCAGCAATAAGTTTGTTGTCAATTATTCGTATGTGGCGAACTGCAATTAATAAGCGGAAGCAGTAAATTCAAAAATGGATATGAAAAACCTTAAAGCACTTCAAACGACCAACCGTTGCTGAGCATAGTTTCAATGTATCTGGGTAATGCATACAGCATACGCGGTGCGGCCTTTTCGCTGTCGTGAAAAACTACAATGGAGCCGTTGCGGGTGTGTTCAAGTGCAAGCTGCAGGCAAGTTTCGCCATCCAGTTTTACGTCGAAATCGCAGGTCAGTACATCCCACATAATTACCCTGTAGTGTTTGCTGATTGCATGAAACTGCGAACGGCGAAGATGTCCGTAAGGCGGGCGAAACAATGCCGACTGAAATTCTGCGGCGCAGAGTTGCACATTGCGCAGGTATTTCATGCGGGTGTACTTCCAGCCATCGGCATGATTGTAGGTGTGATTGCCGGTTGCGTGTCCGGCGGCTTTTATTTGCTCAAAAATTTCGGGGTGCTTTTGCACATTATCGCCAACGCAAAAGAATGTGGCTTTAATTCCGAACTGCTCTAAAACAGCCAGTGCCGCGGTGGTTACACCGGGCACTGGACCATCATCAAATGTTAAGTAAATAGTTTTATTTGCGGCTGGCATTCGCCATACAGCTCCGGGATAAACCTGACGGAGCAAACGGGGCGGACGAACCAGCGCTTTCATGCTCTGCGCCTTATTTTTTGCCGCCCGGCAATCCGCCGCCTGCAGGACCTTTAGGTGCTGTGGGCGATGGTGGGGGTTGTGTGGCTTTCATTTGCTCAAGACGCTTGAGAATTGAATCCGGAATTTGCTGAGTGCCGCCGCTCTGTTTAAGCACTGAGTCTTGAATGTTTGGCGGAAGCTGGAACTGCTGACGCGGCTGCGGTTCAAACTTGGTTAATTCAACACCGAGGTCAGCAGCAATTCTCGCATACTCGTTCATCAACTCATTGCGCTTGTAATCGCGGGCATTGCTGTACAAGATGTATATACCGTATTCGAGACGACCGATATCACCATCAATTCCCGATGCATCTTTAAACTTGAGTCGAAGTGCATTGTAGTACTTCAGCTCCGAACTCAGATAGCTCATCAGTGATTTAGAAAGTTTGTCGGCCTTTTCAGGCGCGCCGCCGCGGTAATATTGCTCAACCATGTACGTCATTGCCGGCTCATACGGAACGTGTTTAACAGGCATCCAACGCTGACAGCTGTCGAGAAGCGTTACGGCTTTGTCTTTCATGCCGTCGTCGTTCAGATAGCGTGCCAGAGAGGTGAGTTGCAGACGCTGGTTTGTGGTAAAGCGGCGGTTGTTTTCATCCATGTAAATAGCAACCGTTGTGTCCTGCAAACCTCCCCAGCGGAATTCTTTCATCACCTTGTTGTACATCTTCTCAGGTTCGCAGCTGAGTGTTCCGCGTGTGAATACATCTTCGCGGTCGCCGCGCATCGGAACAAGGCGGTAGGCCAATCCTTCGAGACGGAAATAATCATCGAGGCCGAGGTAGCTGTCGCCACCTGCGGTTACTGCAAAGTACATCGGACGCTTCCACTTGTTGGTGGCCAGCAAATCCATCATCATCAGTTCCGATTTCTGAACGTAGCGTTTGTTAATTGTCCAGTCAATTCGATCAAGAATCAGACTGTCGGGTGTATTTGCCGGAACGGTTCCGTTTGCTTTAACCATTGCCTTATCAACTGTGAGATAGAAGTTGCGTGTAGGCAATGTGTACAACGTATCCATAAAGGTATCTCCGTTATCATCTTCGCCGCGGTTGAGTCCGAGTGCTTTCGAATCATTGTTGCGGATCATGTCGATGGCAACGCGGATATCCATCGGTGCGCCTTTCGGATCGCCGAGGAATACCTGATCGTTAAGTCCCTGACGTGTTTTTGATGCCGAAAGCGAGAACGGCAACGGCTCAGAGTCATACGCTTTACGGCGTGCCTGATCAATGTACCAATCGGTATTGAGCAGACTCAGGTTAAGTACGCGCACATCGGTTCGGTGGCCTTCTACTTCCTGGCAGTACCAGAGCGGGAAGGTATCGTTATCGCCGTTGGTGAAGAGAATTGCGTTTTTATCGCAAGTGGAGAGATAGTTCTTCGCAAAATCACGTGCTGTGTAACGGTTTGAACGGTCGTGATCGTCCCAGCCTTGTTTGCCCATAATGTAAGGCACACCAATACCAACTACAGTGGCAAGTGCAGCACCGGCAACAGCAGGCAGTTTGAGGTAACGGCTCACGAAATCGTAAATGGCGTAAACGCCCAAACCAATCCACATGGCAAACGCAAAGAATGATCCCACATAGGCATAGTCACGCTCACGCGGCTGGAGCGGGTATTGGTTCAGGTAGAACACAATGGCCAAACCGGTAAACAGGAACAACAACAGCACTACAAGTGCGCTGCGCCAGTCGCGACTGAAATGGAAGAACATGCCGATAAGGCCGAGGATGAGCGGGAGGAAATAGAAGTTATTTCGTGCCCGGTTGTTCTTCATCTGCTCAGGTTCGTTTTTGGTATCAACAATGTCTGAACCGAAAAGCGGAATCCATGATTTATCGATACCGGAGATACCAGACATACTGCCTCCGTCGAGCCCCGGACGATGTCCCTGAATATCGTTTTGGCGACCTACAAAGTTCCAGCGGAAATAACGCATATACATCCAGCCCACCTGAAACTTGAACATATATTTCAGGTTTGCACTCATCGTAGGACGGTACAGCGGATCCGGATTTTCTTTGTCTTTTGAGTCAGGATCAACATAAGGTGTGCGTTTGCGGTTTTTGGCCACATCTCCCCAATATTCATATTCAGGAACGTGACTCTTGTTGTTCATTTCCCACATACGCGGCAGCGGTGTGCTCAGCTCTTCATCAAAGTTGTAAATCGATTGTTTGCGTGAATCAACAATGGTGTATTCTCCGGCAACATTATTACGTCCGTAAACAGGAACACCATCATCGGCACGGTTTTCATCGTCGAGCATGGCATTGTAGTACGGGCCATAGAGCAACGGCCAATCGCCATACTGTTCGCGGTTGAGGTAGGAGAGAAGACTGATCGCATTTTCAGGATTGTTTTCGTCCATAGGCGTGTTGGCCTGCGAGCGAATTACAAGCACCGCAATGGTCGAGTAACCAATGAGCAACACAGCAAACGACATAAGCGCAGTATTGAGCACACGCAAGTTATTGCGGTACCAGTAAACTATGCCGCCTGTTGCAAGCATGGTCAGAAATATCATACCGCCTTTGGTGTAAGCTACACCGCCGAACAGCGTAAAGGCAAAAAACAAACCGAGCAGCACATAAAACAGCTTGCGCATTTTTTCTGAGCCGGTGGTGGTAAAATAAATACCGGTAATGATAAAGCCAAACAGCAATAACAAGAATAGTACGGCACCGCTGTTAAACGGAAGGCCGATAGCATTTACAAAGAAAAGTTCGTAGTTGGCGATACCGCTTACAATGCCCGGGATAATTCCGTTCTGGATAACGCCGAGAAGCAATACCGAAACAAATCCTGTAATCAGCAAACCGTATTTGCTGGGCTTGAAGCGCTTGAAGTAAATCACAAACACGATAGCCGGAATCGCAAGCAGGTTAAGCAGGTGGACACCGATAGAAAGTCCAACCATGTAAGCAATAAACACTAACCAGCGGTCGGCACGTTCACTGTCGTCGGCATCCCAGCGCAGAATGGCCCAGAATACAACAGCGGTAAAGAAGGACGACATGGCATACACTTCACCTTCAACAGCCGAGAACCAAAACGAATCGGAGAATGTGTAGGCTAAACTGCCGATGGCTGCCGAGCCGAGAATAGCAATCATGCGACCATCGGTGAACTCGTGACCCATTGCTTTGATCAGGCGGCGGCCCAACAGGGTAAGCGACCAGAACATAAACAAAATGGTAAATGCCGATGACAGCGCCGACGACATATTGACCCAGTAGGCAACCTGACTTGTGTCTGATGCCATGAGCGAAAACAAACGCCCGATGAGCAAGAAGGTGGGGGCTCCGGGGGGGTGACCAACTTCAAGTTTGTAGGAGCAGGCAATATATTCGCCGCAGTCCCAGAAACTTGTGGTAGGCTCAACCGTTGAGCAGTAAACAAAAGCGGCAATCAGGAAAATTCCCCAGCCGATAACGTTATTCAGCAGTCGGTAACGTGCAATCATAGCTACAGTAAGGTTACAACGATTTTAGTTGTTCGACGGCGAAGATAGGGAATCCCGCCCTACCGAAAATGCTAAAAAAGCGGGTTTGGACGATAAAAAATGCAAAAACATACCTGTTTTCATCTGTGCAACTATACCGGTTTGATTGATCGGACGGAAAAAATTAGTGTCAAAATTTGGCCGAATCAATTCTTGCTCTTACTTTTGTCGTCCGAAAATAAAGCTGATGCTTTTTATCAGCAACCTGACCGATGGTGTAACTGGCAACACGTCTGATTTTGGTTCAGAAGAGTCTAGGTTCGAGCCCTAGTCGGTCAACAAGCTCCCTCCGCAATGCTGCGGGGGGATTTTTGTTTTAAGCACAAGTACTTTTTGTGGGTTAGTTCATTATATGCTTAAAAGCCCTAGTGTCATGATTTTTCATTTCAGAACAATGATTTTGATTGTTTTTCTCAGCCTGTTTACAGCAGCTGCTTATTTGGGTGATGGATCTTCAAAGGCAGAAGCAGTAATAATCAAAGAGAGAAAATCGGAAAGTAATATCCGCAAACAAGAAAACAAGTGGCTTTCAGCGCATTATCCGGGATGGACAGAAGTTTCTGTAAACCCTGAAAATGACGGGGTTGATAAATATTACAATATCAGAGTAATCAAAACAGTCACCGGAGAAGAACGTACCATTTGGTTTGATGTTTCGCTGTTTTATACTACACAGTTAGAGAAAAGTTCCCGTAAATACTCTCGTAAAAGAGTTTCAAAGCCGCGTTAGTTATTGAGCAGAAACAACAACCTGTCTCCATTCGGGACGAATCACTTACCTTTGCCGCACCATGCTTATTCAGGTAATGAAATCAAAGATCCACCGGGTTCGGGTAACCGAGGCGGATCTGAATTATATCGGCAGCATCACCATTGATGAGGACCTGATGGATGCCGCCAACCTGCTTGAAAACGAAAAAGTTCAGGTAGTGAATCTCAACAATGGCGAACGCCTCGAAACTTACGTCATTAAAGGTGGCCGCGGTTCTGGTGTTATCTGCCTCAATGGCCCGGCAGCACGTAAAGTGGCTGTTAATGATGTGGTAATCATTATCGGTTACGGGCTCATGGATCAGCAGGAAGCCCGGAATTTCCGTCCTGCCGTTGTGTTCCCCGACGAAGCTACAAACCGCATCCGTTCCTGAAGCCTGTGAACAGCAAACTCCGCAATACACTCCGTATCGGCATTTTCCTCCTGATAGGCGGAGCGCTTGTGGTGCTGCCGTTTTTATGGTTTACCGATGCCGAAAAAGCTGCATTTTTTGATGCGGTAAAACGAGCCGATTACTTCTGGATGATTGTGGCCGTTGGCATTGGCGCACTGGCACACCTGAGCCGCGCTGTTCGCTGGCGTATGCTGATGGAGCCGCTCGGACATAATCCGCGCCTGAGCACCACATTTGCCGCGGTGATGATTGGTTATCTTGCCAACTATGCGGTGCCGCGTTTGGGTGAAGTCTCGCGCTGCGGCGTGCTGAACCGTTATGATAAGGTGCCGTTTACCGAATCATTCGGAACTGTAATTGTGGAGCGGATTTTCGATTTGCTGACCATGGTGCTGATTTGCGTCGTTACACTCATCATGCAGTTCGATAAACTATCGCTGGCTGCCGATAAATTTTTGTTTTCAAAAATCAGCGCATTTGGTGCAGGCATTCTGCAAAGTCCTGCTAAGCTGATTATTGTTGGCCTCATTTTAGTTGCCGGTATTGTTGGCTGGATATTTATCCGCCGTCGCCTCAAAGGTGCGCTTGGCGAAAAAGTGAAAAGCTTTGTGAAAGGCTTTACCAACGGACTGAGCGCCGTTCGCCGGTTGCGTAATCCGTGGATGTTTTTTGTGCACTCGCTGTTTATCTGGGCAATGTATTGGATGGCATTATATGTATGCTTTTTCTGCCTGCCCGAAACATCACACTTTACGCTCAACGATGCATTGATATTGTTAATTTTCGGCACCATAGGTGTGGTGTTTACGCCCGGCGGACTAGGAGCTTATCAGGGACTTGTAGCCGGGGTGTTGTTTACGCTGTATAAATTCCCGACCGAAATCGGTACAGCTTTTGGCTGGATTGCCTGGGTGCCGCAGTTGTTCTGTGTACTGCTGCTCGGACTGCTTTCGGTTGTTATGCTTCCGCTGTTAAACCGTAACCGCAATGAAACCGCATCCTGAATTTATGACCCGGAAAATAATGACCCGCGAGGCATTAGTTCCGCTGCTCGAACAGCTCCGTTTTTTCGGTCGCAAAGTAGTTTTTACCAATGGCTGTTTCGATATTCTGCACCTCGGGCATGTTGACTACTTAGCCAAAGCAGCGGCCTTCGGCGATTTTCTGGTAATTGGTTTGAACAGTGATGCATCGGTGAAACTGCTCAACAAAGGCGATACCCGCCCGCTACAGAATGAAACCTCCAGAAGCCACATCATTGCAGCGCTGCACGTAGTTGATGCAGTTGTTCTTTTTGATGAAGAAACGCCCTACGAACTCATCAAACTCGTGCAACCCGATGTGCTTGTAAAAGGCGCCGACTACAAAGTAGAAGACATTGCCGGTCACGATATTGTGCAGGCAAAAGGCGGAAAAGTTGAGCTTGTAGAGTTTGTTCCCGGGTATTCTACTTCGGCTATTGAGCGGAAGATTAAGGGAGCTTAGTTTATTTATTAGATGAAACAGGTACTTGACTTATTGATTATTAATCAATAGTTTTACTAAAAGAGCATTTTCATGAACAAATTACTGATTGTATCTTTTGCTGTTTTATTGCTTGCCTCCTGCAAAAAAGAAGAGCCTTACGATGAGAGTCTTCAGGTATCCCAATCTTCAACTCCAGCAACCTTAAATGTTGATTCTGCAATTATTGGTAACTACTATCCTGCGTGGCCAGGGTCATGGTGGGGTTATGTAGACAGTTCGGGTTTGACTTTCACTAATACATGCGACGCACAATGGTATTCACTTCACTATGATTCCTTTGACTCAACCCGAGTATTTGTTTGCCCCAGAATTAATGGCGGACGCTATATAAGCAAGTATAGTTTCTTTTCCCAAATGTATATTAGCGATCCAAGAAGTTGGTCTACGTTTTTAAAAGAAGAATTAGCAGTAGGTTACGGCTTTTCAGAATTTTCTTTTCCCGGGAATCAAGGTGTATCGAGCAACTATATCTATGCCAAAGACACATCAATAATACTCCCAAATGGCTTAAGGTTTGATTCAGTAATTGTAGTTATGAATCAAAGATTTAGTAATAACCCTCTTTACATTAATGATTTTAAGAAGACATACTACGCAAAGCATGTTGGATTGGTTTGGGATCAACGCTCAAATTATTATGCTGATTCAACGTTTGTTGATTTATATTGGTTGACAGGATATTTCATAAATCGATGAATTGATATTAAGGAAAACAATTCATTGTGGATATACTATAATCTCCAAATCATCCCAGTAAACAGGTTCATCATTCCCGGAGAAATTCCAGAAAAACAGATTTACGTATTCTTTTGGATAATCTTGCGGAACAACAAAGCTTATTGATAAGAGATTCCAGTTATTATCTGTTTTTGAAGGTGTATTACTTTGTATGTAAACACCTTCACCCTGCGCAACAATTGCCCGCTTTGACGTATTTCCATAACACCAAACAGCAATTTCATACTGCATTCCTTGTGCAACCGGAAGTTTTACACCACCTCCGTATTCAGCCTTGCCGTTGAGCTGAAGCGAATTTTTTCCGCTTCTCGCGTTATCTGTGGATTTTAAATCAGCATTACCAACATATACAACATCAACGGTTGAGGTGAAAACAGAATCGCCGCGAATAGTTTCAAAATCACAAATGATCTTCACCAGTGCTTTTTTCGACGCGTTTGCGCGAGCCGTGTCGGATGTTATTTCCCAGATTTGTTCGTGAGTAACGGGGTGATAATAGACGGATTTACACAGTACATATTTGCCCGAACTATCTTTGAAATTTTCGAGTAAATGAATTTGCGATAAACCTTCGGTGCTGTCGGATTTATTGATGTAGTATAAAAATTTAGGATACTTCACTACTAGTTCTTTGAGCGTTGCCGCTTGTCCGAAACTTCCATAAGCTGAATTGTCGGAATTGAAAAACCAAGAGTTGGGATAATACTTGTTTATGATTTCAGCGTAATACGTTCGAATATTTCCTGAAAATGCAAACCCGAAATCAAATCCGCATACCGGCGACGGGCCATTGCAATAGCGGGAGGCATAAATAGTTGGCAGCTTGCCAAATGATTCGAATGCGGGAATAACCTGATCTGAATGATCCTGAAGGTGAAATGTAAACTTATAATAAGGGCGGTGCAGCGACAAGAGAAGCAGCGGAAGAATAACTGCAAAAACACCGAGAGACGACGGCTTTCGCAGAAAAGAAAAATTGATCTTATCTGTATTAATGAGCTGTTTCAGTATGAACAGTATAACTACAATTAATACACAAGTAAGTAGTTGTGTTGAAATCAGGTAATGCCAGGCAAATTGTTTTGATGCCATCGCAATATTTAGCAACATTGCTAATAGTATTCCGGCCAGTAAGCGAAATTTAAACTGATTGGGCAGAAATAATTTCTTGAAGCGAATAAATCCAATCAGCAAAAAAAGAATGCTAATAAATAAAACAATAAAATAAAGTTTATTGATGTGAAAATGACCATTCAGATGATTCAGAAACTGTTGCCCGTCTGCAAAACCTTCTTCACCGCTGCCGTAGGTTCCTTTGTGGGTAAGCATCCGAAAGAGAAAGCTGAAAAAATTTGAAATTTTCTCCCGTGCAGGCAGAATAAAAACTACTGCCGAAACAAAGGTTGAGAGCAGATAAACGAGCTTGAATTTATTGCCGGGCAAAGCTGTCAACGGAATAAGCACAAGTACAATTGCCGGAAATTTGCTGACACACATAAATGCAGTAACAATGCCAAAACCAAGACCATAACGAATTAGCATTCGGGGTGTGAAATTTTCTTCATAGAGGTAGT